>NZ_JBNAFK010000001.1:0-279364 GCF_049716185.1 Kocuria sp. CH-021
ACGCGAACTCACCGCACCGGCGCGAGACGCCCGCACAGGTGCCCGCCTCTCGCGCCGGTGCGGTGAGTTCGGCGCCCCGGGCGTGGGGGCGGGCGGAGCAGCGTGGCGGCACCGCCGTGTGCTGCACCACATCCCGGTCGTGCCGGGCGCCCGGTGCTGTAGGGTGGTCGGTATTGCACATGGCACTGCTCCCCGTTCCCGGGTGAGCAGGCAGGCGTCGAGCACCCCTTTCTTCTTCCAGCGCGGCACCGTTCCAGACGGTTTCAGCCCGCTCGCAGGGGCTCCAGGAGTCATTCGGCGCAACCCGGCGCGCTACCCCCTTGCCGGGACATCCGATCGAAAGACGTATCCCAGTTTTGGCTACTTTCACCGACCTTGGCGTGCCCAAGGCCCTTTCCGCCGTCCTCGCCCAGCAGGGCATCGAGCAGGCGTTCCCCATCCAGGAGAAGACCCTCCCCGACTCGCTGGCCGGCCGCGACGTGCTCGGCCGCGGCAAGACCGGCTCGGGCAAGACCGTGGCGTTCGCGCTGCCGCTCGTGTCCCGGCTCGCCGGGCTGACCGGCAACGGCGCCCGCGCCGCCCGCCGCGCCAACCGGCCCACCGGCCTGGTGCTGGCACCCACCCGCGAGCTGGCCACCCAGATCGACCGTGCGATCGCCCCGCTGGCCGAGGCCGCCGGACAGACCACCACCGTCATCTTCGGCGGGGTCTCCCAGCGCAACCAGGAGAAGGCGCTCGCCAAGGGCGCCGACATCGTCATCGCCTGCCCCGGCCGGCTCGAGGACCTGCTGAAGCAGAACGTCCTCACGCTCGACGACGTCCGCGTGACGGTCATCGACGAGGCCGACCACATGGCCGACATGGGCTTCCTGCCCGTGGTCACCCGCATCCTCAAGCGCACCCCCCAGGGCGGCCAGCGGCTGCTGTTCTCCGCGACGCTCGACGGCGGCGTGGACAAGCTCGTCAAGCAGTTCCTGTCCAACCCCGTCAAGCACTCCGTGGACGCCCCGCAGGCGTCCGTGTCCACCATGGACCACCACGTGCTCGTCGTGGACGCGGACGAGAAGCAGGAGCTCATCGAGGCCCTGGCCTCCGGCACGGGCCGCCGCGTGATGTTCACGCGCACCAAGCACCGCGCCAAGAAGATGGCCCGCAAGCTCAGCCAGATGGGCATCCCCGCCGTGGACCTGCACGGCAACCTGTCCCAGAACGCCCGCGACCGCAACCTGGCCCAGTTCTCCGCCGGTGACGTGCGCGTGCTCGTGGCCACCGACGTGGCCGCCCGCGGCGTGCACGTGGACGAGGTCGAGCTGGTCGTGCACATCGACCCGCCCACCGAGCACAAGTCCTACCTGCACCGCTCCGGGCGCACCGCGCGCGCCGGCGCCTCCGGCTCCGTCGTGACGGTCGCCACCAAGGAGGAGCGCCGCGAGGTCACCCAGCTCATGAAGGCCGCCGGCGTCACCGCGAACTTCGACACCGTGACCGTCGGCTCCCCGGCCGTCACGGCGCTCGTGGGCGAGACCGCAGAGAAGGTCGCCTACGTCCCGCAGCCCGTCCAGGACCAGGGGCGTCCGGCAAGCGGTCAGCGCTCCGGAGGCGGCCGCTCCGGCGGCCGTTCGGGCGCCCGCTCCGGCGGCAGCCGCGGCCGTGGCGGCCAGGCCCGTTCCGAGCAGCCGCGCAACGCCTCCCGCGACCAGCGCACCGAGACCGGCAACCGCGCCGGCTCCCGCCCCGGCAACGGCTCGGCCTCCCGCTCGGCGGCGCCGGCGCGCTCCGCGGCGCCCACCCGCTCCGCGGCACCCGCGTACTCGACCGAGTCCGCGCCGGACCGCTCCACCCAGGCCGCGGCGCGCCGCCGCACCCGGAGCCCGCGCCGCGCGTCCTCCCCCCAGGGCACCGCGACCCGCTGAGGCAGGCACCACCCACGAGGGCCCGCCCCCGGCCGCACCGCATTCCGCGGAACGGCCGGGGGCGGGCCCTCGTCGTCGTCAGCCGGAGGTCGCCGGCCGGGAGGGCGCGAGCCCGCGCAGGAACTCCAGGGTGACGTCCGTGTGGGCGGCCACGAGCACGAAGCCGGGCGCGGGCTCGACCGGCAGCTCACCGGGGACCACCACCACCGGCATCCCGGCGGCCGCCGCGCTCGCCGCCCCCGTCTGCGAGTCCTCGACCGCCACGCACCGTGCCGGGTCCACGCCCAGCCGCCGCGCCGCGAGCAGATAGGGCTCCGGGTGCGGCTTGGCCTGCTCCACGTCCTCCTGGGAGACCACGACCCGCAGCACCTCGGGCGCCCCGGACGCGGTGCCCTCCGCGACCACGGTCAGGGCGTTCGTCACGACGGCCCCGGGGATGCCGGCCCGCTCCAGCTCGGTCAGCAGGTCGCGCATGCCGGGCAGGAACGGCACCTCGCCCGTGAGCGAGGCCGCGACCTCCCGGCCGAGCTCCGCGGTGATGGCCTCGACGGTTCCCTCGGCGCCGCGCTCGACCATCAGCCGCGCCGACGTGGGCACCGTCCGCCCCAGCGTGGCGAGGTCGTCCTCGGTGCTCCAGCCGACGCCGTAGCGGCCGGCCACCGCGCGCTTGGCCACGGCCCACTGGGGCTCGGAGTTCACGAGGGTGCCGTCGTGGTCGAACAGGACGGCGGCGGGGAAGTCGGGGGAGCTCACGGGCGGGTCTCCTGCACGGTGTGGAAGGGCGACGACGGGGACTGCGGATCCAGCGAGCGCAGCAGCTCGAGGGTCAGCTCCCGGTGGGATCCCAGGTGCAGCAGCCCGGGGCCGCGCTCCACTTCCATCTCGCCGGGAACGACCACCGTGGGGATGCCGGCCGCGACGCCCGCGGCGGCCCCGGCGGGGGAGTCCTCGACCACGACGCAGCCGGCGGGGTCCACCCCGAGGCGGCGGGCCGCCGTGAGGTAGGCGTCCGGGTCGGGCTTGGGGCGCACCCCCTGCGCGTACTCGTCCGTGCCGATGACCACCCGGAACAGGTCCTCCGGCGCCGTGGACGCGGTGTGCCGGCCCATCGCCGAGCTCGCGTTGGTGACGATCGCCGCCGGGATCCCCGCGGCCGCCAGGTCCTCGAGGAGCTCCTCGATCCCGTCGATGAACGTCAGCTCCGTGCCCTCCAGGACGCGGACACTGTGCTCGAAGACCGCCCGGAACAGCTCGTCCTCGCCGAGCGGCACGCCCACCTGCTGCATCCGGGCGATCGTCGCGGCGACCGGCCGGCCCAGCGTGGCGAGCGAGTCCTCGGGGGTCCAGAGCAGACCGTGCTCGGCGGCGAGGTTCTGCTTGGCCCGGTCCCACAGCGGCTCGGTGTCGACGAGGGTCCCGTCGTGGTCGAAGAGGACGGCGTGGGGAAATCCTGTCGATGGCATGAGCTCCAGCCTACCGGGGCGCCCGGGCGCCGGGAGCCCCGCCGAATAGACTGGCGGGCGTGGAAACAGCCCTCGACCGCGTGCCGCACCACCCCACCCTCCTGCAGCGTGCCGTGCCCGTCCTCGGTCTCCCGGTGGCCCTGCTCCTCGGGACGTGGATCGCGGTGGGCCGCGGTCTCGCCGGAGCCGCCGGGGAGCTGGTGCTGCTCTACACCCTGACGCTCGCCCTGCCGCTGACCGGGCTGCTCGTGGTGGCGAGCGCGCTGCTGGTCCGGGACGCCCGGGCCCACGTCCCGCGGGGGGCGTCCCTGCGCTCCGCGCTGACGATGCCCGCGGCGTGGGCCGTCCTCCTCGGCTTCGGCGCCGTCCTCCCGGACCGCGTGGACGGCGCGGGCGCCTCCGTCCTGACGCGGGCCACCGACCCCGTCCACCTGGGCCTGTCCGCGGGGTTCGCCAACACCCTGGGCATCCTCTCGTTCGTCCTGGCGAGCACCACGGTGGTGCTCGCCGCGTCCGACCTGCGCCGGACCCGCCGGATCCAGCGCGGGGAGCCGCTCAGCGAGGACGAGATCCTGGACCTGCAGGGGCTGTGACCCGCCCGGGCCGCCACGGGTCTCGCCGCGCCCGGTGGGCCCCGGTAGATTGACCGCATGACCACCGAGCGCGCCGACCTGCCCGACACCTCGCCCGTCCCTCCGGAGACCAAGGACTGGACCGTGGTGCTCGAGCGGGGCTGCCCCGACTGCGGGTTCGATCCGCGCTACGACGTCACGACCACCGGGGAGCGGGCGCGGGACACGATCGAGCGCTGGGCGACGGTCCTCGACCGGCTCGGCATGACGGACCGGCCCCGTCCGGGGACGTGGTCCCCGCTGGAGTACGCGTGCCACGTCCGGGACCTCTGCCGGGTCTTCCGCGAGCGCCTGCGGCTCATGCTCGACGAGGACAACCCCGTCTTCCCGGACTGGGACCAGGACGCCGCCGCGGTGGGGGAGCAGTACAACCGGCAGGACCCCTACGAGGTCTCGGGGGAGCTCGCGCAGGAGGTCCGCGCCACCGCGGACGCCTTCGACGCCGTGAGCGGGGAGCAGTGGGCCCGGCCCGGCCGGCGCGGGGACGGCAAGGACTTCACCGTGGCGAGCTTCGCGGCGTACTTCCTGCACGACGTCGAGCACCACCTGCGCTTCGACGTCCGCGGCTGAGCCCGCCGCTGCCGAGCCCGGCGCCGGCCGGAGCCGAGCCGTTCAGCCCAGGTGCACGGTCCCGTCGTCGTCGACCCGCCAGCCCGGGTTGTGCGCGATCTCCCACACCACGCCGTTGGGATCCGCGACGTGGGCGTGGAAGACGCCCCCGAAGGCGCCCGGCCGCGGGCCGGTGAGGACGGTGCCGCCCGCCGCGGCCATGGCCTCGACCACCGCCGTGACGGAGTCCTCGTCCGCCACGTTGTGCGCGAGCGTCAGGCCCTGCGCCGGGGTCGCCGCCGGGAGGCCGAGGTCCTCGGCGAACTTTCCGGCGTCGAACAGGCCCAGCACTGTCCCGGGGGCGATCCGGAAGAAGAGGATCTCGCCCGGGACGTCGAGCAGCGGCTCCCAGCCGAGACCCCGCACGTAGAACTCCCGGGCGGCGTCGAGGTCCGGCGTGGACAGGGTGAAGAAGTGCACGCGAGGGTCCACGACGGCCTCCTGGAGCTCCCGGGGCGGGGGCGTTCCCGCCTCACCTGCCCAGCGTAGGCGTCCGGCGCTCCTCGACGTCAGGGCAGCGTGGCTCCGCGACCCGGGGACGACGTGGTCGAGGTCCCGGCGGACGACGCCCCTGCCGATCACCGACGGCCGCACGTCCGTCGTGCGGAGCGCCGACGGGCTACCCTCGGAAGCAGCAGGGGCGGTCCCGGGACCGCCCGCACCGGGCGCCAGGAGAGCGGGAAGGCCAGATGACACAGCACCAGGACGCGGTCGAGCCGGCGGAGTCGCCGTACTACCACCGCGTGCTCACGGTGCCCAACGTCGTCTCGGTGGTGCGCTTCGCGCTCATCGTCCCGGCCGTGCTGGCCGTCCTCGACATCGACGAGCGGCCGGTGCGCGCGCTGGTCCTCGTCGCCCTCTTCTCCCTGACGGACTGGGTCGACGGCACCCTGGCCCGGGCGCTGCAGCAGCGCAGCCGGATCGGCGAGGTCATGGACCCCATCGCCGACCGGCTGGGGACCGTGGCGATCGCCGTGGCCGCGAGCATCGTCGGGCTGTTCCCCTGGTGGGTCCTGATCGTCATCGCGGTCGTCGACGTCGTGGTGGGGATCGCCACCCTCGTCCGGCGCTCCCTCGGCGTGCTGCGGGTCACCGTGGTCGGCAAGGCGAAGACCGCCCTGCTCATGGTGGGGACCGTGCTCGTCCTGGCGGGACCCGCGTGGTCCAGCCCGGAGGTGACGGAAGTCGGCCGGGTGATGGTCCAGGCGGCGGCCGTCCTGCACGTGGTGGCGGGCGTGCAGTACTTCCGCCAGGCCCTCCGGGGTCAGGCCTCCGCGGGGGGCACGGCGAGGTAGGCGTGCCGGGCGGCGCCGATGATGCCCGCCGCGTTGCGCAGCTCGGCGGGGACGACCCTCGTGTCCAGGCGCAGACGGGGCAGGAAGTCCTCGTGCCGGGCGGAGATCCCGCCGCCGACCACGATCAGGTCGGGGGAGAAGAGGAACTCCAGGTGCGCGAAGTACTGCTGGAGGCGCTCGGCGTACTCCGGCCAGTCCAGCCCCTCCCGCTCCCTGGCCACCGCCGAGGCCCGCACCTCGGCGTCGACCCCGCCGAGCTCCAGGTGGCCCAGCTCCAGGTTGGGCACGAGCTTCCCGTCCACGAACAGCGCCGAGCCGATGCCGGTGCCCAGGGTGATGACCAGCACGGTGCCGCTGCTCCCGCGCCCGGCGCCGTAGCGGAGCTCGGCCAGGCCCGCGGCGTCGGCGTCGTTGAGGACGTGGACGGTGCGCCCCAGCCGCTGGGTGAGGAAGCGGTGGACGTCCAGACCGATCCAGGCGTCGTCGATGTTCGCGGCGGAGCGCGCCACGCCGTGCCGGATGATCGCCGGGAGCGCGACTCCGACGCTCGCCTCCGGGTGCGGTGCCCCCGGGGCGGCGGAGAGCTCCTGCACGAGGAGCCGGAGCTGCTCCGCGAGGGCCTCCGGAGTGGCGGGCACGGGGGTGGGGCGCTGGAGGACCGGGGTGGTGAGCGTGCCGTCGGCCATGTCCACGGCCGCGTACTTGATGAGCGTCCCGCCGACGTCCACCCCGATGTGGTGGCGGTGCAGGGTCGACCACCCGGTCGGTGCGGGCGGCGGAGTGGTGCGGGGCGAGGGGTGGGCCATCCGACATCCTAGGGTCGAGGTGGGGTACGGCGACGACGACGGGCGCTGCGGCCGGCTCGGCGCGCACGACCGGGTGCGGACCGACGTCGGGACCGGCGCCCCGGCCCATTCTGCCATCGCGGGCGCCGCAGCCGCGGAGCGGGCGCCGCGGCGCAGGCCTCACGGAGGAACCGGGGCGGGGAGACGCTCCGGGCGGCGGACCGGCTCAGGCGCGCGGCCCGGCTCAGGCGCGCGGCCCGGCTCAGGCGCGCGGCCCGGCTCAGGCGCGCGGCCCGGCTCAGGCGCGCGGCCCGGTGCCCGGCGTGCTGCCGCGGCCCTGCGGCCCGGCGTCGTTCGGGGAGCCCTCGATCTCCCAGGAGAACGGGACCCGGGCGACGGGTGCCCCCCGGACGAGCCCGTTGACCGCGCGCGCGAGCAGGTTGCGGTGCGCGGCGGGCAGCCCCATGCACCCGTACAGGTACGCGTCGACCTCCAGCACCCCGGCCTCGCCGCCGAGCTGGAAGTACTCCCACCACACCCGGGTCAGCTCCAGCTCGGCGCGCTCGACCGCGTGCCGGGCGAGGCGTGCCTGCACGGCTCCGATCCTGTCGTCGTCCACGGATCCCCCACTGTGGTGCTGCTGTCCGGGGACGGTCCCGGACCGGGCGCGACGCTGCGCAGCGGTCCGGGACCGTCCGTGGCGGTGCGATCGCACCGCCGCCCCCACCATGGTTCCGGGACGGTCCCGGGGACACCATTCGCGGCCCCGGCCGGTGCGTTTTCCGGACCGTCGGTGCTTCCCCCGGACACCCGCACCGGGGTGGCGCGGCGGCCCGGCCCCGTGGTGGTGCCCGGAATGCCCGAGGAAGGGGTGCGGGAAGAGCCGGGGCCGGACGACCAGGGGGGACGGGAGGGCCGGACCTCCCGGACACGCAGAAAAGGAGCGGGGCGGCCCCCCCCCCCAGCCGGCCCCGCTCCTTGCTGCTCCCACGCACGGACCGTGTCCGTGCGGCGCTCCGTGAATCCGGAGCCGGCGCACTGCCGGTCGACGGTGCGGGAGCCGGGGGATGGTCCTCATCCGACCACAGAATCCCCTGGTGAGAAGCAAGAATGGTCGATCCCGCGAGGATCGGCAAGACCCTCGGTGTGACCCAGTTCACATGCAGACACAAACGGTTGTGATCACAAATGCACTCCGCGCAGGGCGCTCCGGGATCAGTGCTCGCCGCTGAGCATCCCGCCCAGGCGCACCCGCATCCGGCGGCTCGCCTGGTTGAGGCCGGCGACCCGGACGTCCTTGCCGTAGTGCGCGTACTTGTCGGTGACCGAGTCGAGGGCCGCCACGGTGGAGGCGTCCCACAGGTGCGAGTCGGAGAGGTCGATGACGACCCGCTGGGGGTCCCCGGCGTAGTCGAACATCGTGTAGAGGTCGTTGGAGGAGGCGAAGAACAGCTCCCCGTGCACGGTGTAGACCACCGTCTCCTCACCGTCGCGCTGCTCGAGCGCGCGGTCGACGGTGACGAAGTGGGCCACCCGGCGGGCGAAGGCGACCATCGCCACGAGCACGCCCACGATCACGCCCAGGGCGAGGTTGTGCGTCCACACGGTCACGGCCACGGTGGAGAGCATCACCAGGGTCTCCGGGACCGGCATCCGCGACAGGGTCGAGGGGCGGACGGAGTGCCAGTCGAAGGTCGCCCAGGACACGAAGATCATGATCGCCACCAGCGCGGCCATCGGGATGACCGCCACGACCTCGCCGAGGGTGACCACGAGGATCAGCAGGAAGACCCCGGCCAGGAAGGTGGAGATGCGGGTGCGGGCTCCGGAGGCGCGCACGTTGATCATGGTCTGGCCGATCATCGCGCAGCCGCCCATCCCGCCGAAGAAGCCGGTCACGATGTTGGCCGCGCCCTGGGCCCAGGACTCGCGGGTCTTGTCGGAGCGCGTGTCGGTGATGTCGTCGACCAGCTTGGCCGTCATCAGCGACTCGAGCAGGCCCACGAGCGCCATGGTCAGCGCGTACGGGGCGATGATCCGGAAGGTCTCCAGGTCGAGCGGGACGTCGGGGAAGAAGAGCGAGGGCAGGGACTCCGGCAGCTCGCCCTTGTCGCCGACGCTGGGCACGTCCATGCCCATGGGCACCACGATCGCCGTGATCACGACGATGGCCACCAGCGGGGCCGGGACCACCCCGGTGAGCCTGGGGAACAGGAACACGATGGCCAGGCCCAGGGCCGTGAGCGGGTAGACGGCCCAGGGCACGCCGATCAGCTCGGGGATCTGGGAGCTGAAGATCAGGATGGCGAGGGCGTTGACGAAGCCCACCATGACCGACCGGGGGATGAAGCGCATCAGCCGTGCCGCCCCGATCAGGGCCAGGACCACCTGGAACACCCCGGCCAGGATCACGGCGGCGATGAAGTGGTCCAGCCCGTGGGAGGCCACCAGTGGGGCGATCACCAGGGCCACCGCACCGGTGGCCGCGGAGACCATCGCCGGCCGGCCGCCCAGGACGGAGGTGGTGACCGCCATGGTGAAGGACGCGAACAGGCCGAGCCGGGGATCCACCCCGGCGATGATCGAGAACGCGATCGCCTCGGGGATGAGCGCCAGGGCGACCACGAGCCCGGCCAGCACCTCGGTCTTGAGGTGGCGGGGGGAGCGGAGGGTCAGGCGCACCGACTGGCGCTGCTCGGGCGTCGGATCGGCTGCGGGGCCGGCTGTCGTGGTGGCCAAGGAGGCTCCGTTCGCAGGAGGGGAGGGCGGGGCGGAAAGGGCAGGGGCACGCCGGGTGGTGTGCGGGCAGGTGGGCGCGGCGTCGCGCGAGAGGTGCGGCGGGCGGGCGCGGGAGCGCGCCGGCGCGGCCGCACCGCAACTCTACCCTGGCGTCAGGGTAGAGTCTGCGGCTGCGGCGCGGACGAGACGGACATCACGCCCAGCCGAGGGCGTCTGTCATGCGCTGCTCGAC
Source organism: Kocuria sp. CH-021 (assembly GCF_049716185.1). NCBI lineage: Bacteria > Bacillati > Actinomycetota > Actinomycetes > Micrococcales > Micrococcaceae > Kocuria > Kocuria sp. CH-021. Next base: position 9,669 of record NZ_JBNAFK010000001.1, read on the forward strand.
GTCCGGGGCGAGGGTCTCGCCGTAGGCGGAGGTGACGTGGTCGAGGTCCATGTAGACCTGGATGTTGCCGATCACGCCGGGGCAGACGTCCTCGGTGCACAGCCGGTCGGTGAGGTCGATGCTGTGCAGCTTCTCGTGCCGGGCGGCGAGGGCCTCCAGGGGGTTGACCGGCAGCAGGGACTCGGACCGGGGCGGGTTGCAGCGGTCGTGGTCGGGGCCGTAGGTCTCCACGCAGGCGAACATGCTGAAGGGGAAGCGCGGGTTGTCGCGGAAGCCGAGCACCGGGATCCCGGCGTCCAGGAAGGGCCGGACGCCGTCCTCGTAGCCCTCGACGAGCTGCTCGTGCGGGGCCTCGGGCAGGGACAGGGTGCCGATGGTGACCACCGCGTCCGGGTCGGCCGCCAGGGCCGCGTCCCGGGCGGCGGCGTTGAACTCGCTGCACTCCTCGTCCGGGCTCGTCGAGGCGGCGGTGTAGCGGCAGGCCATCCGCAGGTAGGAGACCACCCGCCAGCCCTGGGCGTCGGCGGCGCGGTGGATCGGGGTGAGCAGCTGCTGGGCGTGGGAGTCCCCGAGCACCACCAGGGTCCGGTCCGGGGCAGTGCTGTCCTCCGGGGCGATCACCCAGCAGTTGCCCAGCTCGCCGATCCCGGCCGGGACCTCCCCGGTGTCGCAGCGCGTCCCGGTGTCGCCCCACTGCTGCTCGCGCTCGGCGCCGGTGGGGATGATCGGCACGTCCGGGACCTCGGTCACGTCCCCGCGCAGCACGGCGGCCCCCGGATAGTTCGCCGCAGTGCGCTCGACCCCGGCGGCAGGGTCGCGCAGGGTGGTGTAGGAGTGGGCGCCGGTGAGCGGGACCGCCACGACCAGACCGGTCGCGGCCAGGCGCACCCCGTGGCCGGCCCGGATCCCGGGCAGGGCCCGCCAGCCGGCCAGCAGCAGCGCGGTGACCCGGGTCAGGGCCACCGAGGCGGCCAGGATCCCCAGGCCGTGCGTGACCGGGACGCTGTCGCGGGCCGTGACCAGCAGGTAGGTGATCAGCAGCGGCCAGTGCCACAGGTAGATCCCGTAGGCACGGTCCCCGAACCACTGCAGCGGGGCCAGGGAGAGCACCCGCCCGGCCCCCGCCCGGGCCTCGGGGGCCAGGGCTCCGCCGGCCAGCACGGCCGCGGCTCCGAGGGTGGGTGCCAGGGCCACGGTGCCGGGGAAACGGGCCTCGGGACCGATGAGGAACGGGGTGGCCAGGATCGCGGCCAGTCCGGTCCATCCCAGGACCACGCCCAGGCCCACCCGCAGGGCCTCCGGAGCCGCCCCGGGGGCCTGCGGGAGCGTCCCCAGGCCCTGCTGAGGAGTCCCCGGGGCCGTGCCTGCGGACGGGGGCGCCACCGTGCGGGCAGCGGACGACGGAGCGGCGGGCGCCGGGGCGTCCTGCCGGCGGGCCGGGCGGGTAAGGGCCAGGGCGGTGAGCGAGCCCAGGGCGAACTCCCACAGACGGGTGAGGGTGCTGAAGTAGGCGGCCTCGGGCCCGGACGCGGTGGCAGCCACCGACCAGGCCAGGGAACCGGCGCACACCGCGCCGAACACAGCCCAGGCCACCGGGCGCACGCCCGCACCGGTCCGCCGCCCCGCCCACGCGGCTCCGGCCAGCAGCAGCGGCCACACCAGGAACACCTGGCCCTGCACCGACAGCGACCACATGTGCTGCAGCGGGGTGGTGGCCGCGGTGTTGCCGGCGTAGTAGTCCACGGCCTGGGCCGCCAGCACCCAGTTCACGACGTAGAACAGCGATCCCCAGGCCTGGCTCAGCAGCTCCGCCCACCGGCTGGGCGGGAAGACGGCGAGCATTCCCGCGAGCACGGCCAGCAGCATCACCGCCACCGGCCCCAGCAGCCGGGCGAAGGTCCGGGCCCAGTAGGCCGGCAGTCCCAGCGGGCGGCCGTGCTCGATCCGGCGCAGGAAGGACCCGGTGAGCAGGAACGCCGAGAGCACGAAGAACACGTCCACCCCGCCGGAGACCTTCTCGGTCCACACGTGGAAGACCACCACCAGCAGTACCGCCACGCCCCGCAGCCCCTGCAGGTTCGCGCGGTGCTGCACCCGCGGCGCCGGCGCGGCCGGCACGGTTCCGGGGGAGGCCGGGGCGGTCGCGGTGGGGAACGTCATGGGATGCGGTGCCTGTCCGGGTCGGTGTCGGGCGGCCTGGTGGAGTCCTGCGTCCGGCGCGTCGCTGCCGCCGGGCGCGTCACCCACCGGAACGGGGCGGTCCCGGCGGGCGCGTCCCCTGGTGGGGGCCCGAGCAGTCGATCACGGCTGCCTGGAGGTCTCCTGCGTGCGCCGGCCGCGGGGTGCCGGCTCGCGCGCGGCCGGTGCCCCGTGCCGGGCGGCCGGTCAGCGGCCGAGCCGCTGCTCCAGCATCGCGATGAACTCGTCCGCCTGGGCCAGTTTCCTGGCCAGCCGGTCCCGTTCCGGGTGCGCGCGCTCGAGGTAGTCGGCCAGCCGCGCCTCGGCGGGCTCGTCGGCGCCGAGCAGGTCGAGCACCTCGGCCATCTCCTCGAGGGAGAAGCCCAGCGGCTTCATCCGCTTGATGTGCGTGAGCCGTTCGACGTCGCGCTCGGTGTACACGCGGAAGCCGCCCTCGGTGCGCGAGGCGGGCAGCAGGCCCACCTCGTCGTAGTGGCGGATGGTGCGCAGGGACAGCTCGGTCCGCTCGGCGAGCTCGCCGATCTGCATGGTGCCTCCGCGGACGCGCTGCGGCATCGAACGACCTCCAGAGATCAGGGGACCCCGAGTCTACCAATCGGCCGGTGCCGGCCTCGGGGCGCGGCACCGGCTCCGCACGTCCCGCCCGGCCCCGGGGCGGGTGCCGGGCGGGACGCGTGGGTCAGGCGTCGACGACGACGACCGTCACCAGCGGGGCCCGCCGGTAGGCGCGCTCGAGGTGGCGGGAGACCGTCTCGGCGATGATCGACTCCAGCTTGTCGAGATCGCTGACCTTGGCGGTGGCCGGACGCGCCAGGGCGTTCTTCACCTTGTCGGCGGCCCCGTCGAAGATGTGCTCGTCGTGCACGAAGCCCTTGGCGATGAACTCCAGCGGCTCGGCCAGGGCGTTGGTGTCGGCGTCGACGATCGCCACGACCGTGACCACCCCGCCCTCCTGCAGCAGCCGGCGCTCCACCAGGGTCTCCTCGGTGACCTTGCCCACGGTGTGGCCGTCCACGTAGACGAGGCCGGCCTCGACCTGCCCGGAGATCCGCGCCCGGCCGTCCACGAGGTCGATCACGGTGCCGTCCCGGCCGATCAGCACCCGCTCGGGATCGACACCGGTGCGGATGGCGAGCTCGGCGTTGGCGTGCAGGTGCTTGGACTCCCCGTGCACGGGCAGCACGTGGGTGGGCCGGACGATGTTGTAGCAGTAGACCAGCTCCCCGGCCGAGGCGTGACCGGAGACGTGAACCTTGGCGTTGCCCTTGTGCACGACCTTCACCCCGAGGTCGGTGAGCTTGTTGATGATCCCGTAGATCGCGTTCTCGTTGCCCGGGATCAGCGAGCTCGCCATGAGCACCGTGTCCCCGGGGTTGAGCTGGATCTGGTGGGTCTCGTTGGCCATCCGCGAGAGCGCGGCCAGCGGCTCGCCCTGGGAGCCGGTGCACACCAGGGTGACCTTGGCGTCGGGCATGGACGCGAGCTTCTTGAAGTCGACCACCAGCCCGCGCGGGATCTTCAGGTAGCCCAGGTCCCGGGCGATGCCCATGTTCTTGACCATGGACCGGCCCACGAAGGCGACCTTGCGCCCGTGCGCGTGGGCGGCGTCGAGGACCTGCTGGATCCGGTGGACGTGAGAAGCGAAGCTGGAGACGATGATCCGCTTCGGGGCGGTGGCGAAGACGTGGTCGATCGCCGGGGTCAGCTCCTGCTCCGAGGTGGTGAACCCGGGGACCTCGGCGTTGGTGGAGTCGGTGAGGAACAGGTCCACCCCCTCCTCGCCCAGTCGCGCGAAGTGGCGCAGATCGGTGATCCGGTCGTCCAGCGGGAACTGGTCCATCCGGAAGTCACCGGTGTGCAGCACCAGCCCGGCGTCGGTGCGGATCGCCACGGCCAGGCTGTCCGGGATGGAGTGGTTGACCGCGACGAACTCGCACTCGAACGGGCCCGCCTTGTGGGTGTCGCCGGCCTCGACATGGACCGTCTTCGGGGTGATCCGGTGCTCCTTGAGCTTGGACGTGATGAACGCCAGGGTCAGCTCCGAGCCGATCACCGGGATGTCCGGGCGCTCCTTGAGCAGGTAGGGCACGCCCCCGATGTGGTCCTCGTGGCCGTGCGTGAGCACGATCCCGACGATGTCGCCCAGCCGGTCCCGGATCGAGGTGAAGTCGGGCAGGATCACGTCGATGCCCGGCTGGTGCTCCTCCGGGAACAGCACCCCGCAGTCCACCACCAGCAGCTTGCCGGCGTGCTCGAACACGGTCATGTTGCGCCCGATCTCCCCCAGGCCGCCCAGCGGGGTGATCCGCAGGCCCCCGGAGGGCAGCGAGGGCGGGGACTTGAGCTTGCGGGAGGAATTGGTCAAAGGATTCCGCTTTCGTCGTGGGGTCGTGCGAGGTGGCGCGGCCGGCTCTCGTCGAGCTCGGGCCGCGTGCGGGGCCGGATTGCCCCGAGAAGTCTGGGACAACTCTAACGTCGTGTCAGGGTCGACGGAGACCGCCGGGCGGCACGGACGGGGCGAGGACCGCTCCCGGACGCCTCCAGCGGGGTCCCGGCGGAGTGTCCGTGGGGTGCGGCGGGTGAGCTTCCGGCACGGCGTCGGAAGGTTCCCGGCCGGGGCCGGTGGGGCGTCGGTTCGCTGCCGGTACGACGTCGGCGCGTTCCCGGACGGGCGCCGGTGACGTGCAGGCGAGCTGCCGGCGAGGACGGTGGGAAGGGGGCGGTGCGAAGGGGACGCTGGGACGGGGCGCCCCGTCACCGTCCGCGCGGGAACGGCACCCGGTCCAGGTCCTCCGCGGCCAGCACGGTGGCTCCGCCGGCGCGGTCGCGGGCCTGTGCGACCAGCGGGGAGACGTCGGTGTACCGGGACGAGAAGTGGGTGAGGACCAGGGTGCCCACGCCACCACCGCCGGCCAGCGCGCCCGCCTGGCCGGCGGTGAGGTGGCGGTACCGCGCGGCGAGGCCGGCGTCGTCGTCGGCGAACGTGGACTCGGCCACGAGCAGGTCGGCCCCGTCGGCGAGCTCCTCGGCGCCCGGGCACGGCGCCGTGTCCATGACGAAGGCGAAGCGCCGGCCCGCCCGCGGCCGGCTCACGTCCTCGAGACGCACCCCGCCCAGCCGTCCCTCCCGCTGCAGCCGGCCGACGTCCGGGCCCGTGATCCCGGCCGCCGCGAGCCGGTCCGGCAGCAACGTGCGGCCGTCCGGCTCCACGAGCCGGTAGCCGTAGGTCTCCACGCGGTGGTCCAGCGGCCGCACCTCCAGGGCCGGCGCCACGGTTCCGCCGCTGCCGTGCGGATGCAGCCGGAGGTCCGTGCCGGGAGTCGCGAGGGAGACGAGGGCCCGGACCACGTCCTCGCCGGAGGCCGGGTAGTGCAGGTGGACGGGGTGCGGCACGTCGTCGAGGGCCATGCGCGAGAGCACGCCGGGCAGCCCGTAGCAGTGGTCGCCGTGGACGTGGGTGAGGCAGATGCGCGTGATCCGGCGGGAGGGGACGCCCGCGTGCGTCATCTGCCGCTGCGTTCCCTCGCCCGGGTCGAAGAGCAGGCCCTCGCCGTCCCACTGCAGCAGGTACCCGTTGTGGTTGCGGGTCCGTGTCGGGACCTGGGAGGCGGTGCCGAGGACGACGAGCTCACGCATGGGACCGAGTGTGCCATCCCCGGCCGGATCCGCTCGGAGCCCTGTGCGGGAGACGGCCCGGGAGCCGGCGCGCAGGAGACGGTCCCGGACGGGCGCCGGAGGCCGTGCGCCGCTCGGCGGCGGCCGCGGTGGGCGTCAGCCCAGCGGGATGTCGAGGCACTGCTCGTCGTCGCGCCACGTGCACGGCGTGCCCAGCTCGGCGCTGAGCCGCTCCATCCGCCGCGCGATGGGCCGGGCCTCGGCCGTGGCCGTTCTCGCCCGGAGGTCCTCGATCACCGTGGGGTGCAGGCGCAGGCGGTGCGGCAGGCCGTCCCGGACGTCGAGCAGGAAGACGAACGACTGGTCGTTGCGCGCCACGGGGTGGACGGCGTAGTCGTCGACGAAGTCCCCGGCGCTGTAGACCACCGGCCTGCCGCGGTGCACCTCGACGCCCCGGAAGATGTGGGCGGAGTGGCCGAAGACCACGTCCGCCCCGGCCTCCACCAGCGCGTGCGCGAACGCGCGGTGGTCCTCCGGCACGTCCTCGCCCCAGTTGGGGCCCCAGTGGGCGGAGACGACGAGGAGGTCGGTGCGGTCCCGGGTCCGGCGGACGAGCTCGAGGAGGTCCTGCGCGCGCCCGTCCGCGAGACGGACGGGCACGTGGTGGACGCCGGGGGACGCGGGACCTGCCGTCCAGCCCGGCTCGTTGTCCGTGAAGGCCAGGAAGCCCACCGCGGTCCCCGCCCGGGTGCAGACCGCGGGACGCCGGGCCGACTCGGCGTCCCGTCCGGCGCCGGTGTGCAGGATGCCGTGCTCGTCGAGCACCGGGAGCATCTCCCGCAGCGCCTCGGCGCCGTGGTCGAGCACGTGGTTGTTGGCCAGCGAGACGACGTCGATCCGGGCCGCCCCGAGGCTCGCGACGTTCTTGCGGTCCGAGCGGAAGTGGAACCGCTTGCCGGGCCAGGGAGCGCCGTGGTCGGCGAGCACGCACTCGAGGTTCGCGAACCGCAGGTCCGCCTGCCCGAGCAGGGGGAGGACGTCGCCCCACGGGCGGTCCGGAGCCTCGCGCCGCAGCCGCTCGTTGACCAGCCGGCCGAGCATGACGTCGCCGACCAGTGCGATTCTCATGGGCCGACCCCCTGTCCCGACCCTCCCATCGTGGCCCACGGCCCGCGGCGGGAACAAGCACAGGACGGTCCGGAGCGGCCGCTCCGCCGGTGCCGCCGCCCGCGTCCCGAGCGGGCGACGGCACCGGCGGACCGGGTCACCGGCCCAGGTCGGCCCAGTCGGTCATCCGGGCGCCGCTCGCGAGGACCGGGCGCGGGAGCGCGCGCTCCGGCAGCAGCACGTCCAGGTCGGCGACGGCGCGGGCGGCCCAGGAGGATCCGGTGCGGCCGGAGGAGGACACGGGCGCGTCCCCCGTCCGGTGCAGACGGGTCGCGTAGGCCAGGATGAGCAGGCCGGCCACGGCCAGGCCCACGCCCACCCAGGCGGGGGAGCGGTAGCCCCAGCCCGCGGTGATGACGGCGCCGCCGAGGAAGGCGCCCATGGCGTTGGCCAGGTTGAACGCCGCGTGGTTCATGGCGGCGGTCAGGGAGGGGGCGTCCTTCGCCTCGCGCAGCAGGCGCATCTGCAGCGCCGTGCTGAAGAGGGCGCCCATGAGGCCGATCCACAGCACGCCGAGCACGGCCGCGACCGCGGAGTGGGCGAAGAGCCCGAAGAAGGCGAGGGCCACGCCGGACACGGCCCCCGCGCCCAGGGCCGTCCGCTCGATGGAGCGGTCCAGCAGCGGGCCCGCCAGCAGGGAGCCCGCGGTCATGCCCACGCCGTACACGGCCAGCACCCACGGCACCGCCGAGATGTCGAGGCCGCTGAGCTCGGTCAGGATCGGGGAGACGAACGTGTAGACGGCGAACATGCCGCCGAAGCCGACGGCCCCGGCCAGCAGGGTCAGGGCCACCTGGGGCCGGCCCAGGGCACGGACCTCCTGGGCCACGGAGACGCCGCCGCCGTTGCGGGTGCGGGGGATCCAGAGGGCCAGCGCGGTGACGGTGAGCAGGCCGATGACCACCACGAGCCCGTACCCGGCCCGCCAGCCCAGGGTCCCGCCGAGCACGGCGGCCAGGGGGACGCCCACAATGTTGGCGACCGTCAGTCCGAGGGCCACCCGGGCCACGGCCGTGCCGCGCCGCTCCCGCGGCACCAGTGAGGAGGCCACCACCGCGGCGACCCCGAAGTAGGCGCCGTGCGGCAGGCCGGAGAGGAAGCGCGCCACGTACAGCCACTCGAGGGTCGGCGCGGTCGCCGACAGGACGTTGCCGGCGGTGAACGCGACCATCAGGCCGAGCAGGAGCCGCTTGCGCTCCACCCGCGCGGTCAGGGACGTAATGAGGGGTGCGCCGACGACCACGCCGAGGGCGTAGAGGGAGATGGCGTGCCCGAGGGAGGGGATCGAGGCGTGGAGGTCCTCGGCGATGAACGGCAGCAGGCCCATCGAGGCGAACTCGGTGGTGCCCACGCCGAAGCCGCCGAGGGCGAGGGCGAAGAGGGCGAATCGGGTGCCGGTGCGGTCCGGTGCGTTGAGCACCTGGAGCACGGCAGTGCGGGGTGCGGACATGGCAGATCCTTCCGTGTGAAACAAGGGGGGTGTGGAAGGCGCGTCGTCGGGCCGAACTGGTGGAAAACTCGATGCTACGGGCGATGTCGAGCGCATCCAACGGTTCGGGCGTGTGATCTTGGACAGATCGGGCTCGCGTGTGATATGGATCGCGCTCCGTCCCGGTGGCCCGGCCGGGAGGGCCAGGGCGTGCGCGGTCCTCGCACCGAGCCCCGGACGTACGGAGCGGGGCCGGTGCCCGCCGGGCCGACTGCTATGTTTCCCAGGAGTCGACAGGCCTCCACCGGGGGCCGCTCGGGACGCAGGACCGGCCGGGAGGGCAGATGGGGCGAGACCACGCGTGGGGCGACGATCTCCGGCCCGCGGAGCTCTCCCGCGCCACCCTCAAGGACTCGACCGAGGCCCTGATCCGCCGGGCCCTGCTCAGCGGGGCCATGAAGCCGGGGGAGATCTACTCCGCCAACGGCCTCGCCGCCCGCCTCGGGGTGTCCAACAGCCCCGCCCGGGAGGCCATGATGTCGCTGGCCAACCGGGGACTGCTCGAGCTCGTGCGCAACCGCGGCTTCCGCGTGGTGGAGCTCACCGACCGCGACAAGCAGGAGGTCTACGACCTCCGCCGCCTCATCGAGGTGGAGGCGGTCCGCCGCGTGGCCGCGGCCGGCGTCCCGGCCGAGCAGGCCGCGCTGCTGCGGACGCTGACCGAACGGACCGTGGAGGCCGCCGCCGCGGACGGCATGCTGGAGTACCTCGAGGCCGACCAGCGCTTCCACGCGGCCCTCGTGGACCTGCTCGGCAACAGCCGGTGGACGGCGATCGTGGAGAACCTGCGGGACCAGTCCCGCATCAACGGGTCCTACCGTCTGCAGGAACGAGGGCTGGTCCGGAGCAGCGCCGAGGAGCACAGGGGCATCACCGAGGCCGTCGTCGCCGGTGACCCGGAGCTCGCGGCGCAGCGGATGATCCGTCACCTGGACTACGCCCGTCCCTGAGCTCCCTGAGCTCCCTGAGCTCCCTGATCACCCAGGGCGGGCTCCAGGAGTCAGCGAGCGTTCCGGGCGGACCCGGACGCTCGCCCCGGACCGCCTGGGGTGCGGTCCTGCGGCAGGGCGTGCGGGGGCGGGGCGCCAACTCTTGACCCGCCGGTGCCTCCCGGTCATGCTGGTTATCGATAACCGATGAGCTGAAGTGGTCGGGGCCGAAGGCGCCCTCCGCGCGGAGCAGTGCCGAGGGAGGTCCCCGTGCCGGACCAGATCGTCCCGCTGGACCCGGGCTTCGCCACGGTCCAGCCGTCGGCGGCCGACGTCGTCGTCGTCGGCGGCGGGATCATGGGCCTGAGCGCCGCCTGGCACCTCGCGTCCCGGGGCGTGCGCAACATCGTGCTGGTGGAGCGCGCCGAACTGGGCAGCGGGTCCTCCGCCAAGCCCCTGGGCGGTGTCCGGGCCAACTTCTCCGATCCCGGCAACATCGAGCTCGGCCGCCGCTCGCTGGAGGCCTTCCGCCGGTTCCCCCAGCGGTTCGGGGCGGACATCGGCTTCCAGCAGGTGGGCTACCTCTTCCTCTGCCGGTCCGGGGCGGAGGCGGCCGACCTGGAGGGGGCCACCGAGGTCCAGAACGCGCTGGGGGTCGACAGCCGCATGGTGTCGCCCGCCGAGGCCGCCGAGATCAATCCGCTGCTGGACCCCGCCGCGCTGGTGGGGGCCTCGTTCTCCCCGGGGGACGGGTTCGCCGCTCCGGGGGCCGTGGTCGCCGCCTACGCCGCCGCCGCCGTCGCGCTCGGGGTGACGGTGCTCGACCGCACCCAGGTGCTGGACATCCAGCGCACCGGGGACGCCGTCGAGTCGGTGACCACGCAGCGGGGCACGATCCGCACGGGTGCCGTGGTGTGCTGCGCGGGGGCGTGGAGCGCCGGGATCGGCGCCATGGTCGGGGTGGACCTGCCCGTGACCCCGGTCCGGCGGCTCATCGGCCTGACCCGCCAGCGGCCCGTCCCGTACCCGCGGGTGCCCTTCACGCTGGACCTCTCGACCACGTTCTACCACCACAACTACCGCAACGGCCTGCTGCTGGGCATCTCCCACGAGCAGGAACCCGGCTTCGCCCGGGAGTTCGACTTCGGCTGGCTGCCCGAGCTCAACGCCGCCGCCGCCGTCTGCGCCCCGCAGCTCGAGCACCCCGACCTGGAGGGCGGCTGGGCGGGTCTCTACGAGAACACCCCGGACCGCAACGCGCTCATCGGCGAGGCACGGGGGCTGCCCGGCTTCTTCTACGCCACCGGCTTCTCCGGGCACGGCTTCCTGCAGGGGCCGGCGGTGGGCGAACTGGTGGCCGACCTCTATCTGGGCCGCCCGTCCTTCCTGGACCCGCGCCGCTTCTCCGCCGACCGCTTCCGCGCCGCCGAGTCCGTGCTGCGCGAGGTGAACATCATCTGATCCGTCCCGCGCCCGACGAGAGGAACCCCCGCCATGACCTTCCAGCAGCTGTGGCAGCTGCGGGCCGAGTTCGCCCGCCGGCTGTCGACGATGTACGGCCAGGAGGTGCCGGCCTACACCACCCTGGTGGACGTCTCGGCCGCCGTGAACGAGGACTTCCTGGCCCGCCACGGCGCGGATGCGGAACGGCTGGGCAGCATCGACCGCGTCACGGCCGAGCGGCACGGCGCGATCCGGGTGGGCTCCCCGCGCGAGATGGCACAGGTGGCCCGGGTCTTCGCCGCCTTCGGAATGCACCCGGTGGGCTTCTACGACCTGCGCGACGCCTCGGCCTCCTCCGTGCCGGTGGTCTCCACCGCCTTCCGCCCGACCGACCCCGAGGAGCTGGCGAGGAACCCGTTCCGGGTCTTCACCTCGATGCTGGCCGCCGACGACCCCCGCTTCTTCGACCGAGAGCTCCGGCAGCGGCTGCAGGAGTTCATCGACCGCCGCACCCTCTTCCCGCCCGAGCTGCTGGAGCTGGCGGACCGCGCCACGGAGCACGGCGGTCTCGGGGAGACCGACGCCGAGCGCCTGCTGGACCTGGCCACCGCCGCGTTCGAGCTCTCCGGCGACCCGGTGGACCACACCTGGTACCGGGAGCTCGAGAAGGTCTCGGCGGTGGCCGCCGACATCGGCGGGGTGACCACCACCCACATCAACCACCTCACCCCGCGGGTGCTCGACATCGACGACCTCTACGCCCGCATGGAGGCCCTCGGGATCACGATGATCGACGAGATCCAGGGCCCGCCCCGGTGGGACGGCCCGGACGTGCTGCTGCGCCAGACCTCCTTCCGGGCCCTGGCCGAGGAGCGGGTGTTCCGCTTCGCCGACGGCACCGTGGGTCCCGGTGCGCTGCGGGTGCGCTTCGGGGAGGTGGAGCAGCGCGGCATCGCCCTCACGCCCACCGGGCGCGACCTCTACGACCGGATGGTCGCCGAGACCGACCGGCGCCTGGCCGCCGGGGAGGGCAGCGGCATCCGGGTGGACGTGGCCCGCACCGTGTGGGAGGAGCACCTGCCCCGCACCGAGCAGGAGCTGGCCGTGCAGGGCCTGGCGTACTTCAGCTACACCCTCGACGAGGAGGCCCTGGCCCGCGCCGGGCACGCCGTCCCCGACCCGGACGCCGGCCTGGATGGCCTGGTCGAGGCCGGCATCGCGGTGCCGGAGCCGATCGTCTACGAGGACTTCCTCCCGCGCTCGGCCGCCGGGATCTTCCGGTCCAACCTCACCGACGAGGGCTCCCGCGACGACGCCCAGACCGGCACCGCCTACGACCTCACCGTCATGTCCGAGGTCGTCGGGCGGACGGTGGCCGACCCCCACGACCTCTACCGGCGCCAGCAGGACGCCTCGATCGCCCGGCTGCGCGAGCAGCTCTCCGCCGTCGTCGCGCGCTGACCCCGCAGCGGCGGACCCCGACCCCCGGCCCCGGATCCCGTGCCCGCCACGGACGCCGGACCCCAGCCCGTTCGAGCACCCGTCAGCACCAGGAGGAGCACCATGTCCCAGACCGTCCAGGAGACCACCCTCGCCGCCGAGGTCCGCCGCGCCCTCCGGGCGTGCGGCGTCGATGCCGACGCCCTCTCCGGCCCGCTCGAGGCCCGCAGCCCGCTGACCGGCGAGGTGCTCGTGACCCTGCCGCAGGCCGGTGAGGAGGACGTCACCGCGGCCGTCGGTGCGGCTCACCAGGCCTTTCCGCACTGGCGGGACGTCCCGGCGCCGGTGCGCGGGAACGTGGTCAAGCGGTGGGGCGAGCTGCTCACCGAGCACAAGGAGGACCTCGCCGTGCTCGTGCAGGCCGAGGCCGGCAAGATCACCTCCGAGGCCCTCGGCGAGGTCCAGGAGATGATCGACATCTGCGACTTCGCCGTCGGGCAGTCCCGCATGCTCTACGGCAGGACCATGCCCTCCGAGCGCCCCGGGCACCGGCTCATGGAGACCTGGCACCCGCTGGGCGTGGTGGGCGTCATCTCCGCCTTCAACTTCCCGGTGGCCGTCCACTCCTGGAACACCGCGCTCGCCCTGGTCTGCGGGGACACCGTGGTGTGGAAGCCCTCCGAGACGGCCGTCCTCTGCGCCCTCGGCGCCGACGCGCTGCTGCGCCGTGCCGCCGAGGACTGCGGGGCGCCGGACGGGATCCACCAGCTCGTGCTCGCCGACCGCGCGGGCGGCGAGCGCCTCGTGGACGACCCCCGCGTCGCGCTGGTCTCGGCGACCGGGTCGGTCCGGATGGGGCGGGAGGTCGCCCCGCGCGTGGCCGCCCGCTTCGGCCGGGCCCTGCTCGAGCTGGGCGGGAACAACGCCGCGATCGTGGCGCCCAGCGCCGATCTCGACCTCGCCCTGCGCGGGATCGTGTTCTCGGCCGTGGGCACCGCCGGGCAGCGCTGCACCACGCTGCGGCGGCTGATCGTGCACGAGTCCGTCGTCGAGACCCTCGTCGAGAAGCTCGTGCAGGCCTACGGCACCCTGAACATCGGGGACCCGCGCGATCCGGCCACGCTGGTGGGCCCGCTGGTCGGCGAGGGCGGCTTCGACGCCATGCAGCACGCCCTGCGCGACGCCCAGGACCAGGGCGGCACGGTGCTCACCGGCGGGACCCGGGTGCTGGCCGAGGAGCACCCCGGGGCCTTCTACGTCGAGCCGGCCATCGTGCGGATGCCCGCCCAGACCGCGATCGTTCAGGACGAGACCTTCGCCCCGATCCTCTACGTGCTCACCTACAGCGAGTTCGCCGAGGCCATCGAGCTGCAGAACGGGGTGCCGCAGGGGCTGTCCTCGGCCGTCTTCACCAACGACCAGCTCGAGGCCGAGCGGTTCCTCTCCTCGGCCGGGTCCGACTGCGGCATCGCCAACGTCAACATCGGCACCTCGGGCGCGGAGATCGGCGGGGCGTTCGGCGGGGAGAAGGAGACCGGCGGCGGCCGGGAGTCCGGCTCGGACTCGTGGAAGGCCTACATGCGCCAGGCCACCAACACCGTCAACTACTCCGGGCAGCTGCCCCTGGCCCAGGGCGTGGAGTTCCTCTGAGACGCCGTTGCACGGCCGGCGCGGGACGGTGGCCCACCGTCCCGTGCCGGGCGTCATCCGCCGGCGAGGTCTGGTCCGCGGCCGTCGCCGTGACCTAGAGTCGAAGATGATCAGCACACTGCTGAACGGCGGCACGGGGCCGTGCGGCGCTCCTGCGCCGGCGCCGTCGGCCGCGGAACCGCGCACCACCACGTCAAGGAGGCACGTCCCATGACCGACACCCACGCTGCGGGAACGGATGTCGTCGACATCCTCACCGCCGACCACCGGGAGATGCTCGAGCTGCTCGGCCAGATCGAGGGCACCACGGACGCCGGCCGGCGCAGGGACCTGACCGACACCGTGATCGCGGAGGTCATGCGCCACGCCGTCGCGGAGGAGATGTACGTCTACCCGGCCATGGCGAAGCACCTGCCGGACGGCGCCGAGGAGGTCGAGCACGACAAGCAGGAGCACGACGAGCTCGTGCAGGTCATGAAGCAGATCGAGGGCGTCGACGCGTCCGAGCCCGCGTTCCTGGAGCTGATCCGGGAGATGCAGTCGCAGCTGCGCCACCACATCGAGGACGAGGAGTCGGACCAGTTCCCGAAGCTGCGGGCGCACATCCCCGCCGGGGACCTGGTGGAGCTGGGCGAGAAGGTGGAGACCGCCAAGAAGGTCGCGCCGACCCGGCCGCACCCGCACGCGCCGCACTCGGAGCTGTTCCACAAGACCATCGGACCCGGCGTCGGCATGGTCGACCGGCTCCGCGACAAGCTGACGGGGCGGAGCACCGGCTAGGCCGCCGGGCCCCACCGCCCGTTCGCCGGCGGCCCCTGTCGGACGAGCTCCCCGAGCTCGTCCGACAGGGGCCGCTCGCGTGCGGCGGGTGTCGACTCCGGAGGAAGGAATACGCTCTGTTCCTCCAGGGTTGAGTGAGATAGACTCAGGTTAGCTGAACTGCTCGGCCGCACCCGCAGAGGAGCAGCGACCGGGTCGGTTCGTCCCCGACCGTCCACCCCAAGGAGCCGCAGTGGAGACCAAGTTCACCACCAAGTCCCAGGAGGCGCTCTCCGCCGCCTCCACCAACGCCTCGACCGCGGGCAACCCGCAGGTCGAGCCCGCCCACGTCCTCAAGGCCCTCATGGACCAGCGCGAGGGCGTGGCCGTCGCCGTCCTGAAGGCCACCGGGGCCGACGTCGACGCCGTCTCGGCCCAGGCCAGCGCCGCCATCAAGGCCCTGCCCTCCGCGTCCGGGGCCGCCACGGCCCAGGCCCAGTTCAACCGGGGCGCCCTGCAGGTCATCCAAGCCGCGGAGCAGTTCGCCCGGTCCCTCGGTGACGAGTACATCTCCACCGAGCACCTCCTGTACGGCCTCGCCCAGCAGGAGGGGAAGGTCGGCGACATCCTGCGGGACGCGGGTGCCGGACCCGACCAGCTCAAGACCGCCGTCCCGTCCGTGAGAGGAGACCGCCGCGTGACCACCCCCGACCCCGAGGGCACGTTCCAGGCGCTCGAGAAGTTCGGCACCGACCTGACCGCCATGGCCCGCGAGGGCAAGCTGGACCCCGTCATCGGGAGGGACTCCGAGATCCGGCGCGTGGTGCAGGTGCTCTCGCGCCGCACCAAGAACAACCCCGTCCTGATCGGCGAGCCCGGCGTCGGCAAGACCGCCGTCGTCGAGGGCCTCGCCCAGCGCATGGTCGCCGGGGACGTGCCCGAGTCGCTGCGCGGCAAGACGCTGATCTCCCTGGACCTCGGGTCCATGGTGGCCGGCGCCAAGTACCGCGGTGAGTTCGAGGAGCGGCTCAAGGCCGTGCTCGAAGAGATCAAGCAGTCCGAGGGCCGGATCGTCACCTTCATCGACGAGATCCACACCGTGGTCGGCGCCGGCGCCGCCGAGGGCTCGATGGACGCCGGGAACATGCTCAAGCCCATGCTGGCCCGCGGCGAGCTCCGCCTGATCGGGGCGACCACCCTGGACGAGTACCGCGAGAACATCGAGAAGGACGCCGCCCTGGAGCGCCGCTTCCAGCAGGTCTACGTCGGGGAGCCCTCCGTGGAGGACTCCGTGGCGATCCTGCGCGGGCTCAAGGAGCGCTACGAGGCCCACCACAAGGTGCAGATCGCGGACTCCGCGCTCGTCGCGGCGGCCGCGCTGTCCAACCGGTACATCCCCGGCCGGCAGCTGCCGGACAAGGCCATCGACCTGGTCGACGAGGCCGCCTCGCGGCTGCGCATGGAGATCGACTCCGCGCCGGAGGAGATCGACCAGCTGCGCCGCGCCGTCGACCGCCTGACCATGGAGGAGCTCGCCCTGGAGCGCGAGACCGACCCCGCGTCGGTCGAGCGCCTCGCCGCGCTGCGCCAGGAGCTGGCGGACAAGAGGGCGGACCTCGACGCCCTCAACGCCCGCTGGGAGGAGGAGAAGGCCGGCCTGAACCGAGTCGGCGACCTCAAGGAGCGGATCGACAACCTGCGCTCGCAGGCGGAGATGGCCCAGCGCCACGGCGACCTCGCGGAGGCCTCCCGGCTGCTCTACGGGGAGATCCCCGCGCTGCAGAAGGAGCTCGACGTCGCCCAGGAGCAGGAGGACACCTCCGTCCCGCACGACACCATGGTCTCCGAGGAGGTCACGGCCGACGACGTGGCCGAGGTGATCTCGGCCTGGACCGGCATCCCCGCCGGGCGCATGCTCCAGGGCGAGACCGAGAAGCTGCTGCACATGGAGGAGGTGCTCGGGAAGCGGCTCATCGGCCAGCGCCGGGCGGTGCAGGCCGTCGCGGACGCCGTGCGCCGCTCGCGCGCCGGCATCTCCGACCCGAACCGGCCGATCGGCTCCTTCCTGTTCCTGGGCCCCACCGGTGTGGGCAAGACCGAGCTCGCGAAGTCCCTGGCGGAGTTCCAGTTCGACGACGAGCGCGCGCTGGTGCGGATCGACATGTCCGAGTACGGCGAGAAGCACACGGTCTCCCGGCTGGTCGGCGCCCCTCCGGGCTACGTCGGCTACGAGGAGGGCGGCCAGCTCACCGAGTCCGTGCGGCGCCGCCCGTACTCGGTGGTCCTGCTCGACGAGATCGAGAAGGCCCACCCGGACGTCTTCGACATCCTGCTGCAGGTGCTCGACGACGGGCGGCTGACCGACGGGCAGGGGCGCACGGTGGACTTCCGCAACGTGATCCTCATCCTCACCTCCAACCTGGGCAGTCAGTTCCTGGTGGACCAGACCATCGAGCCCGAGGCGAAGAAGCAGGCGGTGATGAACGTGGTCAACGCCTCGTTCAAGCCCGAGTTCCTCAACCGGCTCGACGACGTGATCCTGTTCGACCCGCTGTCCACGTCCGACCTGTCGAAGATCGTGGACATCCAGGTCGCGCAGCTGGCCGAGCGCCTGGGGCAGCGCCGGCTGTCCCTGGAGGTCACCCCGGCGGCCACCGAGTGGCTGGGGCTCACCGGCTACGACCCGGCCTACGGTGCCCGGCCGCTGCGCCGGCTGGTGCAGCGGGAGATCGGGGACAAGCTCGCCAGGGCGATCCTCTCCGGGGCGGTCGTGGACGGCGACACGGTCCGGGTGGACGTCGACGACGACGTCGTGGCGGACGGGCTCACCGTCACGGCCGCGGCGGAGGAGGCCCGCGCCGCGCGCTGAGCCGCGGGGCCGTGCGCGCCGTGAGCGGCGGCGCGCACGGCCCCGCGAGGCAGGGGTGCGGCTCCGGGCGGGCCCGGAGCCGGCCCGTCACCGCCGCTCCCGGACGGGGCTCCGCCCGCCTCCCGTGAGGTTGCCGACAGTCCACCGCACGGGCCGCCGGGCGGGCGCAACGGACTGACAAACCATGTACCCTGGTCTCACGAACCATTCATACGACATTTCCGGGGCCGTACTCTGTGCCTGAGTGCCGCCGTCCGGACCAAGAGACAGAGGGGGTCACGCCATGGGGCGCGGCCGTCAAAAGGCGAAGGCGACACGGCAGGCGCGGGAGATGAAGTACTTCAGCCCGCAGACCGACCTCACAGCACTCCAGCGGGAACTGCGCGGCAGTGAGCAGATGCCCCCGCTGCGGGAGCCGGTCCAGGAGACCGTCGAGGAGGACGAGGACGAGTACTCGGCCTACGTCGACAAGTACGCCGACGACTACGACGAGGACTACCGCCGGTAAGTGCCGGGAACCCCGTCTCCACCGCACGACGCAACAAGGTGCCCGTCCAGGACGAGCACCTTCTTCGCGTGTCCGCAGCACAGGAAGAGCCCCGCCGGCCGGCGGGGCTCTTCCTGTGCTGCTCGTTGCTCTCCTGTGCTGCTTGTCGCTCCGCCGCGCCGGATCAGCCCGTGTAGGCGTTGACCATGCGCACCGCGCCGCCGTCCACGCCCTTCGCGCCCTGCACCCAGTCGGGCCCGTCGTGGTCGGCGCCGGGGTCGAGCTCGCCCACGGTGCCCATGACCCACGAGGGCAGGCCGCGGGCGGTGAGGTGTGCGACGGCGTCGTCGGCCACCGCCGGGTCGACGATCGCGACCATGCCCACGCCGAGGTTGAGGGTGCGCTCGAGATCGGGCAGCGGGACGTTGCCGAGCTGGCTGATGAGCTGGAAGATCGCGGGCAGCTCCCAGGTGCTGCGGTCCACCGTGGCCTCGAGCCCGCCGGGCAGCACCCGGGCGAGGTTCGCGGCCAGGCCGCCGCCGGTCACGTGGCTGAAGCCGCGGACACCGTGGCCCGTGGTCCGCTCGGGTCCGTTGACGGGGAAGGCGGCGACGAGGTCCAGGACGTCCGCGGCGTAGACGCGCGTGGGCTCCAGGAGCTCCTCGCCCAGGGTGCGGCCGAGCTCGGAGACCTGCCGGTCCAGCGACCACCCGGCCACGTTGATGACCTTGCGCACCAGGGAGTACCCGTTGGAGTGCAGCCCGGAGGAGGCCATGCCGATGACCACGTCGCCGGCGCGCACGCGGTCGGGGCCCAGCAGCTCGTCGGCCTCGACCACGCCGGTGGCGGCTCCCGCGACGTCGTACTCGTCCGGGCGCAGCAGGCCCGGGTGCTCGGCGGTCTCCCCGCCGACCAGGGCGGTGCCGGCCTGCTCGCAGGCGGCGGCGATGCCGCGCACGATGTCCGCGACCCGCTCGGGCACCACGCGGCCGGTGGCGATGTAGTCGGTCATGAACAGGGGCTTGGCGCCCACCACGACGATGTCGTCGACGACCATGCCCACGAGGTCGAAGCCGATCGTGTCGTGCACGTCGAGCGTCTGGGCGATCGCGACCTTCGTGCCCACGCCGTCGGTCGAGGTGGCGAGGTAGGGCTTGCGGTAGGCGAGCAGCTCCGAGACGTCGTAGAGCCCGGCGAACCCGCCGACCCCGCCGATCACGTGGGGGGTGTGCGTGGCCTTGACCGCGCTCTTCATGAGCTCGACGGCGCGGTCTCCCGCCTCGACGTCCACGCCCGCGCTGGCGTAGGTGACGGTGCGGTTCGTGGAGGGGGGCTGGGCCATGTCAGGCGTCCTTCGCGGTCTCGTGCTGGGCGGCGTGCTGGGATCCGGGGGCTGCGGCGGGCCCGGTGGCGGGTCCGGCCGCGGGTCCGGCGGGGACGCGGTCCTCGGGCAGGATCAGGTCCTCGAGGTCGGAGTCGGGCCCGGGGTCGCACCCGGTGGAGGTCTCCTGCACGCCCGGGTCCTCGTCGGAGATGCTGGTGCGCTCGGCGGGCCGGGGGGAGCGGCCGTCGGTGGCCGAGGGGCGGGTGTCGATGGACACGGCGGAGGCGTGCTCCGGCCGCTGCGCCACGGACGGTCCGCCCGGTGCGCGGCGGGGCGAGGAGTCCACGGGCGTGCTGCGGGTCTCGAACACGTTCTTGCCGAGCTTGTCCGCGTCCGGCAGCCGGGTGGGATAGGTCCCGGAGAAGCACGCGGTGCACAGCTCGGTGCGCTCCTGCGCGGTGGCGGCGATCATCCCGTCCTCGGAGATGTAGCCGAGGGAGTCCGCGCCCAGGGACGCCCTGATCTCCTCGACCCCGAGGCCGTTGGCGATCAGCTCGGCGCGGGAGGCGAAGTCGATGCCGTAGAAGCACGGCCACTTGATGGGCGGGGAGGAGATCCGCACGTGGATCTCGGCGGCCCCGGCCTCCCGGAGCATCCGGATGAGGGCGCGCTGGGTGTTGCCGCGCACGATGGAATCGTCGATGACCACGAGCCGCTTGCCCGCCACCACGGACTTCAGCGGGTTGAGCTTGAGCCGGATGCCGAGCTGGCGGATGGTGTCCGAGGGCTGGATGAACGTCCGTCCCACATAGGCGTTCTTGACCAGGCCGTTGCCGAACGGGATGCCGGACTCCTCGGCGTAGCCGATGGCGGCAGGGGTACCGGACTCGGGGGTCGGCATGACGAGGTCCGCGTCGATCCCGTGCTCCCGGGCGAGCCGGCGGCCCATCTCCACGCGGGACTCGTACACGGAGCGGCCGTTGATGGTGGTGTCCGGGCGGGCCAGGTAGACGTACTCGAACACGCACGCGGCGCGGCGGGTCTCGGCGAAGCGCTGGGAGCGCAGGCCGTGCTCGTCGATCACCACGAACTCGCCGGGCTCGATCTCGCGGACCAGGGACGCGCCCACGATGTCCAGGGCGGCGGTCTCCGAGGCCACCACCCAGCCGCGCTCGAGCCGGCCGAGCACCAGCGGGCGGATGCCCTGCGGGTCGCGGGCGGCGTAGAGGGCGTTCTCGTCCATGAAGGCCAGGCAGAAGGAGCCCACGAGCTGGGGGAGCAAATGCATGGCCGCGTCCTCGAGGGAGCCGTGCGGGTGCTCGGCCAGCAGCGCGGTGACCAGCGCGGTGTCCGTGGTGTTGCCCTGCGCCATCTCGCCCTGGGAGGGGAACCCGGACTTGTCGATCAGCTTCTCGTACAGCTCGGCCGAGTTGGTCAGGTTGCCGTTGTGCGCGAGCGCCACGGTGCCGTGCGGGGTGGCGCCCAGGGTGGGCTGGGCGTTGGCCCAGTGGGACCCGCCCGTGGTCGAGTACCGGCAGTGGCCCACGGCCAGGTGCCCGGTCAGGGTGGTGAGGGTCGCCTCGTCGAAGACCTGCGAGACGAGCCCCATGTCCTTGTACACCGCGATCCGGCTACCGTCGCTCGCGGCGATGCCGGCGGACTCCTGGCCGCGGTGCTGCAGGGCGTAGAGGCCGTAGTAGGCCAGTTTCGCGACCTCCTCGCCGGGGGCCCAGACCCCGAACACGCCGCACGCGTCCTGGGGGCCCTTCTCTCCGGGGAGCAGGTCGTGGCTGAGTTGTCCATCAGGGCGAACCACGTCGATCAGCCTTCTCTCGAGCGTCGGGGGTCGGTGGGCCGGGGATCGTCCGCCGGCGCGCCGGAGGGGGCGCCGCCGTCCCCGTCCACGACCTCGGTGGTGACGGCCCGTGCCCGGGCCACGGAGACCCGGTCCAGCACGAGGGCCAGGACGGCGCCGGCGGCCAGGCCCAGGACCGTGCAGACGGAGACCATGAACAGGGTCACGGCCCCCTGGGTGAACTCGGCGCTGCCCCCGCCGGCCAGCCCCACGAGCACGCCCACGACGGCGCCGAGGACGCCGCCGAGCAGGACGAACGCCCAGATGTTGGGGGCGCGGCGCAGGGTCATCTGCTGGTTGCCGGAGGCGGCCAGCGGCACGACGGCCCGTTCCCGGCGGCGCCGGCGCGGGAACCTCCGCGGGGACGGGCGCGCGGAGGGGGATGAGGGAGTGGAGCTCATGTCCTCAAGGCTACCGGGGAAAGAGGGGCAGGGCGTCCGCGAGATCGGTCCGTGTGCCCGAGGCCACAGCCGCGCCGGAGGCGACGGCCTCCGGCCAGGTCACGGCGCCCGTGACCAGGCCGAGCCACGTGCGGGCGTCGGTCTCGACGACGTTGGGCGGGGTCCCGCGGGTGTGCCGGGGCCCGGCCACGCACTGGGTCACGCCGAAGGGCGGGACGCGCACCTCCACGCTGTTGCCGGGCACCCGCTCGGCGAGCTCCTCGAGCGCGTAGCGCACGGCGGTGGCCACGGTCCGGCGCGGGGCGCCGTCCGGGTCCGCACGCCAGGCGCTCAGGGCCAGGGTCCCGTCCGCGGGGTCGACGCGGCGGCGGGCCACGGCCTAGTCCTGCCCGAGGGCCCAGACCGCCTCCGGCCCGAGCAGCTCCAGCAGGGGCTCGGCGAGGCGGAGCCGCCCGACGGGGCGGGCGCCGCCCATGACCGGGCGCACCACGCGGCCGATCACCGCGGCGGCCGCCGGGGCGGGCACGGCCCCGGCGTGGGCGAGCAGGCTCAGGCCGACGAGCGCGTTGGCGCGGGAGCCGCCGTCGAGGACCTTGAGCGCCACCGACCACCCGCTGCGGGTGCCGAGCGCGAGCACGCCCTCCGCCCCGAGCTTCGCCACGACGTCCAGCTCCTCCATGACCACGGTGTTGTACTTGCCGGGACCGTGCACGAGCTCGGGGTAGTCGAGCATGCACTGGGCCACCGTGGCGGCGCGGGCGTCGGCGTCCAGGTTGCCCGCGGCCCGGCCCAGGGTCGAGTAGGCCCGGGCGAGACCGGTCAGGGAGATCGCCGCGAGGGGCGCGCCGCACCCGTCGACGCCCACGTGGGCCACGGGCTCGCCGGAGAACTCCGCGACGGTCTCCAGCACGGTCCGCTGCAGGGGGTGCTCCGGGTCCAGGTAGCTGTCCGTGGGCCACTCGTTCTCCGTGCAGGCCCACAGGAACGCGGCGTGCTTGCCGGAGCAGTTCATGCAGATCCGGGCCCGGCCGCGTCCGGCCCGGACGAGCTCGGTGCGGACCTCCTCGTCCTCGGGCCAGTCCGGCGGGCACTGGAGCGCCTCCTCCGTCAGGCCGGCGGCCGTCAGGATCGAGCTCACGGCGTCGAGCTGCTCGAAGGAGCCGATGTGGGACGCGGAGGCGATGGCCACCTGGGCTCCGCGCAGCGGGACGCCGGCCTTCATGGCGGCGATGGTCTGGAACGGCTTGAGCGTGGAGCGGGGGAAGATCGGGGTGCCGATGTCGCCCAGCTCCACCGCCACGGACCCGTCCGGGGCCAGGACCACGGCGGAGCCGCGGTGGCGGGACTCGACGAAGCCGCTGCGCTCGACGACGGCGAGGTCCACGGCACGGTCCGAGGTGAAGGTCTGCATCGCCCCAGTATGTCAGCCGGGCCGGGCCCGCCCCGGGCTCAGTTGTCGGTGCCGGCCTCGGCGTCGGTGTCCGCCCCGGTGCCCGCGCCGCCGGCGTCGCCCGCGTCGCCCTCGGGGGCAGTGCCCTCGGCGCCCGTGTCGGTCGTGGCGTCGTCGCCCATGCCGGTCTGCTCCGCGGTGGGGTCGGAGGCCGGCCCGGACTGGTCCAGGATGGTCGCGGGAGCCGTCTCGGCCGGAGCCTCGGGCGGCGCCTCCGTCCCGGAGTTGTCGGTGTTGTCGCAGCCGGCCAGGAAGAGGCCCAGGACCGCTGCGGCGGATGCTGCTGTGAGTCGTCGCTGCCTGTTCATTCCTCCACGGTAGGCCGGTGGCCGGGCTCACCAGCGAAGATGTCCGAGGACGTCGGCGGGGCACGGGAACTGTGAGCACATCGTCAGGGTGCTTACCTACAATGGGAGGTTGGCCTGCGGCGGGGGCATCGATGTGTCAGAAGCCGCTGCCGCCAACTAGCCTGAGGGCGTGAAGGTTCTGGTACTGGGCCCCGGAGGCCGCGAACACGCAATCATCCGCGCACTGCTGGCGGACCCCGAGGTCGCGCAGGTGCACTGTGCGCCGGGCAACGCCGGGATCGCCCAGCTCGTCCCCGTGCACGCGGTGGACGCCGACGACCCCGCCGCGGCCACCGCGCTCGCGCGCGAGCTCGCGGTGGACCTCGTCGTCGTCGGGCCCGAGGCCCCGCTGGTGGCCGGCGTGGCCGACGCCCTGCGCGAGGCAGGCTTCCTCGTCTTCGGTCCCTCGCGGGCCGCCGCGCGGCTCGAGGGCTCCAAGGCGTTCGCCAAGGAGGTCATGGCCGCGGCCGGGGTGCCCACCGCGATGGCGCGGGTCGCCGGCACGGAGGAGGAGGCCGCCGACGCCCTCGACACCTTCGGCGCCCCCTACGTCGTCAAGGACGACGGGCTCGCCGCCGGCAAGGGCGTGGTCGTCACCTCCGACCGCGCGGCCGCGCTCGAGCACGCCACCGCGTGCTTCGCCGCGGGCGGGAGCGTGGTGGTCGAGGAGTTCCTCGACGGCCCCGAGGTGTCCCTGTTCGTGCTCACCGACGGCTCCCGCGTGATCCCGCTGAGCCCCGCCCAGGACTTCAAGCGGATCCACGACGACGACGAGGGCCCGAACACCGGCGGCATGGGCGCCTACACGCCGTTGCCGTGGCTGCCGCAGGGCTTCGTGGACGAGGTCGTGGAGCGGGTGGCCCGCCCCACGGTCGACGAGATGCGCCGCCGGGGCACCCCGTTCGTGGGCGTGCTGTACTGCGGGCTGGCCGTGACCACCCGCGGCCTGCGGGTCATCGAGTTCAACGCCCGTTTCGGGGATCCCGAGACCCAGGCCGTGCTGGCCCGGCTCACCACTCCGCTCGGACGGCTCCTGCGGGACGCCGCGGCCGGTCGCCTCGACGAGGCGGAGCGGCTGCGCTGGCGGCCCGAGACGGCCGTCGCCGTGGTGGTCGCCGCGCAGGACTACCCGGACAGCCCCCGGAAGGGCGATCCGATCGGCGGACTGGAGGAGGCGGAGGCCCTCGAGGGCGTGCACGTGGTCCACGCCGGCACCGCCGTGGCCCGCGAGGGCGAGCATGCCGGGCGGATCGTCTCCGCCGGCGGGCGCGTGCTCGCCGTCGTCGGCCTCGGGGCCGACCTCCACGACGCCCGCGAGCGCGCGTACCGGGGCGTGGGGCTCGTGGCGCTCGAGGGCTCCCAGCACCGCACCGACATCGCGCTGAAGGCAGCCCGGGGCCTCGTCACCGTCCCCGGCGCCTCCGATCCCCGACCCCGTCAGGAGCAGGCATGACCGAGCAGGGCACCGTCAGCACGCCTCCGGAGATCCCCGGGTGGACGCACATCTACTCCGGCAAGGTCCGGGAGCTCTACGTTCCCGACGAGTCGCGGCTGCGGGCCACGGGGGTGGCCATCTACGACGACGCCGAGTACCGGGCCGGCTCGGTCCTGGTGCTGGCCACGGACCGGATCAGCGCGTTCGACGAGATCCTCCCCACGGAGATCCCGGACAAGGGCAAGATCCTGACGCAGCTGTCCCTGTGGTGGTTCGAGCAGCTCGCGGGCGTGCCCAACCACGTCCTGTCGACCGACGTGCACGAGTCCGTGCGCGGGCGCGCCGTCGTGTGCAAGAACCTGTCCATGTTCCCCGTCGAGTGCATCGCCCGAGGCTACCTGACC
This sequence comes from Kocuria sp. CH-021, assembly GCF_049716185.1. NCBI lineage: Bacteria > Bacillati > Actinomycetota > Actinomycetes > Micrococcales > Micrococcaceae > Kocuria > Kocuria sp. CH-021. The sequence goes on from NZ_JBNAFK010000001.1 coordinate 34,932, forward strand.
GGATCCGGGCTCAAGGACTACCGGGAGACCGGCGAGGTGTGCGGGATCGCGCTGCCCCCCGGGCTCGTGGACGGCTCCCGGCTGGAGCAGCCGATCTTCACCCCGACCGGCAAGGCGGAGGTGGGGGAGCACGACCTGCCCATCACGTTCCAGGAGATGGCCGACGGGGTCGGCCACGCGGTGGCCGACCGGCTGCGCGAGCTGACCCTGGAGATCTACAGCGCCGCCGAGCGGATCGCCCGCGAGCGGGGGATCATCGTGGCCGACACCAAGGTGGAGTTCGGACTGGACTCCTACCGCGGCGCGATCACCCTCGGGGACGAGGTGCTCACCCCCGACTCCTCCCGCTTCTGGGACGCCGAGACCTACGAGCCGGGCCAGGCCCAGCCCTCCTTCGACAAGCAGTACGTGCGGGACTGGCTGCGCTCCGACGAGTCCGGCTGGAACGGGACCGGCCCCGTGCCCCCGCTGCCGGAGCAGGTGGTGGAACGGACCCGCGCGCGCTACGTCGAGGCGTTCGAGCGGCTCACCGGCAGGACCTTCGACCCGGACGGCAAGTTCTTCGAGGTGGCCGGCCCGCTGGACTTCTGAGCCGGGGCGCGGAACGGCAGCTACCCGCCGGACGGATCCGGGGTCCACAGCGCGCGGCCCATGTCCACGCGCACGAGGTGCCGGTCGTCCTCGCGCAGGGGCGTGCCCTCGTCCCGGTACCGGACCCGGGCCTCGGCCTGGAGGTGGTCGGCGAGGGTGCCCTGCACGGTGACCACCCGCCACCACGGGAGCTCCTGGCCGGTCGGATTGCGCGCCATGACGGTGCCCACCACCCGCGGCGAGCGGCACTCGGCCAGCTCCGCGACGTCCCCGTAGGACAGCACCCGACCCGGAGGGATCCCGGCGACGACGTCCGCCACGCGCCGCGCCAGGCCGGGGTCCGGCTCGGCCCGCCGGGTCACAGGGCGTCCCGGCCGTCCACGGGCAGGCACACGTCGAGGACCCACTGCCCGTCCTGCGGCCCGCTCTCGGCGCGGCCGCCGAGCAGGGACACGCGCTCCGTGATGCCTCGCAGGCCGAGCCCCGAGGACAGCTCCGAGGAGTGGTTGCCCGTGCGCTGGTGGCTGCGCGGCATTGGGTTCAGCACGCGCAGGCGCAGCTCGTGCTCGTCCGCCGCCACCTCGATCCGGCAGCCGGACCCGCGCGGGGCGTACTTGATGATGTTGGTGACGGACTCCTGCAGGATGCGGGCGGCCGTGCCGCGCACGGTGGTGGGCATGGCCTCGAGGTCCCCGGTGAGGACGAGGTCCGGTTCGAAGCGCAGGTCCCGCAGGCTCGCCGCCAGCGACGTGACCACGTGCTCCAGGCTGCCGATGGACAGGCCGGCGCCCGTGACGTCCCGCGGGTGCTCGCCCTCGTTCTCGTTGCGGAGCAGCCGCAGCATCACCCGCAGCTCGTGCAGGGCCGAGCGCGCGGCGTCCTCAACGGTCTCGAGGACCTGGTGCAGCTCGCCGACATTGCCGGAACGGCGCCGGCTCATCGTCTGCATCGTGATGAGGGTGAGCTCGTGGGCGACGACGTCGTGCAGGTCGCGGGCCAGCGCCTGCCGCTCGTCCTCCCGGAGCCGCTCGTTGAGAATCTCGAGGTCCCGGACCTGTTGCTCGTTGTGGCGTCGTTGCTGTGTGAAGTACCGGACGGCTGCCCCGATCACGAAAGAAACCAGCAACAGGCCTGTCAGACCGATGAAGATGTTGGGTTCGTCGGGACGGCGGAGATACGCGGGAACGCACCAGATGCCGTACACGATCATGTGCGTTTTGACGAACGGGGCAGATGCCGTCGCGACGACCGCGATGGTCACCACGGCGAAGCCGGTCACCAGAGATCCGTAGTCGCCGAGGGCCAGTGAGGTGATGAGGCAGGTAATGGAGAAGATTGATGCCCACGTCGACCGCCAGGCGGTCAGTGCCAGCGCACCGTAGGAGAGGAAGGCGTTAAGGGCTTCCAGGCCTTCCAGGGGTTCGCCCTCCTGGAAGTCCGAGTACAGCGAACGGAGGTCTGCGGCGAACCAGACGACCGCTGCAAGCACAATCACCACGGACAGCCAGCGAGCCACGGGCTCGGCATCGAGGAACGACGCGCTGCTGATTGTGCGTGGTGATCGGCGCATGGGTGCAATTACATCAGTCACACCCAGAGACTTATCTCATCGGCAGAAGAAGGAGAAATAAGAGCAGACAACACCGCGGGTGAACTGGGGGGTCACCACCATGCCGCCGGCGTTCGCGGGGGCAACGGGGCCGACGACGAAGGACGCGGCGAGGGCGGCAGAGGCGACGGCGGTGGCAAGCTTCTTCTTGGACATGGGGGGCTCCTTGGATCACGAGAGCAGCACCGGATCGGGGGGATTGCGGCCGGTGTGGGGGAGAGATGTCCCGGCTGCGAGGGGGGTGTGCTGCCCTGGTGCTTTCCATTTTGCCAACGTTAACCGAGCGAACCTATCGACCTTTGTCCAGACCATTTGTGACTTTTGGCGAATATGACGTGTTGCACTTTGGGGGACACGGAAAAATAGACTGTGCGAGTGACTGATTGCAGAGTGCTTGTCGTGGACGACCAGCCGTTGATGCTGGAGGCCCTGAAGTCCTTCTTCTCGGCCGAGCCCGGGTTCGAGGTCATCGCGACGGCGGCCAACGGCCGCGAGGCCGTCGACCGATGTCTGGCGGCCGACCCGGACGTGGTGCTGATGGACATGAAGATGCCCGTGATGGACGGGATCGAGGCCACCCGGGAGATCACCTCGCGCAGCCCGCGGTCCAAGGTGCTGGCGCTCACGACGTTCTCCACTCTGGAGTTCGTGGTGCCGGCGCTGCGCGCCGGTGCCGCTGGCTACCTCGTCAAGGACGCCCGGCCGGACGAGATCATCGACGCCGTGAGCCAGGTGCTCAAGGACGAGCTCGCCCTCTCCCCGGCGATCGCGCGGGCGCTCGCGGACAACGTCATCTCCGTCCCGGACCAGCAGCAGGCCCGCTCTGCCGACGACGGCCTGCGCTCCCTGCTGACCGATCGCGAGATGGAGACCGTGACGCTCCTGGCGCAGGGGTTGAGCAACCGGGAGATCGCCGAGCAGATGCACGTCTCCGAGGGCAGCGTGAAGGCCTATCTCGGGCGGGTCTGTGAGAAGTTCGGCGTCCGCGACCGCGTCCAGGCGCTCATCAAGGCGTACCAGAGCGGGCTCGTGGACCCGCAGCTGCGCGATCTCTGAGCCCCCTCCGACTTCCGTCACCCCGGATCCGGACGGAAGTCCAGCGCACTTGTAGACGAAAGTGCATTCATCTGCATCGGCAAGCCCGGCATGATCAGTAGTGCGAGCAGAGAAGAAAAGTCGGTGGATGAGTGAGAGACATCCCCACGGAGCACGGCCCAACCCCCCATGAGGCCGAGCCCCGGACCGGATGGTCCACCGACCTGCTCACGGTAGGGGGCCGCCCCGGGACAGTCCCCCCTGGATCGGGATGCGGCCGCGCAAGGCCTGGATCACCTTGCACCCCCCCTCGGCCGATGGCCCCCTACCGTGCAACCTCTGCCCCGCGACTCCACGCACGAGAGCGGCCGCACCGGAACCGGTGCGGCCGCTCTCGTGCGTTCCGCACTCTTCCGTGCGTTTCGCACCCTCCGGCTGTCCAGCGGGGCGTCCGGCCGGGTCCGGCGCACGGCCTTCCCGGGGTCGTTCGTTCAGTGCTGTCGGCCGTGCTCCTCCTGAGCGGCGGGACTGTGGCCGAAGAACCAGGTGATGTGGTGCCGCAGCGCGGCGGCGGCGTCGTCCCCGCGGCGCTCCTGGGTGGCGCGCAGGATGGCCCGGTGCTGCTCCTGCAGCGTGCGGCGGACCTGCGGCCAGTCGTCGAGGCCGGCGACCGTCTCCTGGACGTACCCGATGGTGGCCTGGCGCAGCGAGGACATGATCGTCTCGACCACCACGTTGCCGGCCAGGGATGCGAGCAGGATGTGGAACTGCGCGTCGGCGGCGTGGAAGCGCTCGTCCGGCAGGTCGGGATCCTCCATGGCGGCGACGAGCTCCGCCGCGTGATCGAGCACCGCCGCCCGCTCCGGGGTCTCGGCCGCGGCGGCGGCCTCGTGGGCGGACTGGGTCTCGAGCAGCAGCCGGGTCTGCATGAGGTCCCGCACCGGCAGGGACCGGGTGGCCACGTGCATCCGCAGCGCCCACCCGAGCGCGGCCGAGGGGTCCGAGATCACGATGGCCCCGGCGTTCGGCCCCGACCCGGTCGAGGAGCGGACCAGCCCCATGGCGTCGAGGACCCGGAATGCTTCGCGGACCGAGGCGCGGGAGATCCCGAACTCCTCGGCCAGGTGGCGTTCTGCGGGCAGTCTGTCGCCCACCGAGATCTCCCCGGAGCGCAGGCGTTCCTCGAGCCAGTCAAGGACGAGGGTGTAGGTGCGTGTGACCGCGGGCACGAGGGGCTCCTGGAGGGTATATGGGGAACCGGACCATTCTAGAGAGACCGCGAGGCTGCACCTGACCGGATGGGTCGGGCGCAGCCTCGGGGCCCCGGAGGCGTGGGGCCGGCACCTGACATGCCGTCGGCACCGGCCCCACGTGCCGGATCAGACCCGGAGCTCGCTCCTGGCGGGCGCGTCCTTGCGCCACAACCAGCGGGCGATGAGGGCCAGTCCGGCGACGAGCAGGACCAGCATGACGGTGCCCAGGTTGAGACCCACCCCGTGGATGAAGAGGTACGCGACCGCGCCGCCGGCGAGGCAGTAGTAGGTGGTCACGATGATGGTCTTGCGCAGCAGGTCTCCCTCGCGCCCGAGCAGGCCCACGGTGGCGGAGGCCGCCACGATGTTGTGGATGGCGATCGGGTTGCCGCCGGCGCCGCCGATGGCCTGGGCGGCCACCACGAGCTCGGGCCGGTCGAGACCGATCGCGGCGCCGGTGGAGAACTGGAACTGGGAGAACGTCAGGTTGGACACGGTGTTCGACCCGGCGATGAAGGCGCCCAGCGCGCCGATCCAGGGTGCGATCAGCGGCCAGGAGCCGCCCGAGATCGCGGCGGCGCCCTCGGCGAGGGTGACCGGCATGCTGGAGAGCCCCGAGTCGTTGAGGGCCGGGCCGGACTGGATGAGCACGCGCACCAGGGGCACGGCGAAGAGCAGGGCGGCGGCGGTGCCGGCGAGCTGGCCGGCCGAGATCTTGAGGGTCTGGGCGATCTCGCGGGAGCTCATCCGGTGCAGCAGGTAGGCGAAGACCGAGGCGAGGATCAGCACGAAGCCGGGGAGGTAGAACGGCTGGACGGTGGTGCTGATCTCGGTGCCGAGGATGTTCTCGAACGGGATCGCCAGGCCGGTCAGCCACTCCTTCAGCGGGGCGATGACGCGGGTGGCCACCAGCAGCCCTGCCATCAGGGCGTAGGGAGCCCAGGCGCGGAGCGTGCTCATGTGCGTGGACACGTCCGTGGCCTCGGCCGGCTCGATGGTGCCCATCCAGCGGGCGGGCCAGGAGTTCCGGGGGCCGAACTGGAAGGTGTCCTTGGGCATGAGGAAGCCCTTGCTGGAGGTGAACATCACCAGCACCAGGCCGAGGATCCCGCCGAACATCGAGGGGAACTCGGGGCCGAGGAAGCGGGCCACCAGCACGTAGGGGACGGTCATGGCCAGGGAGGCGTACACGGCGAAGGGCCACACGGCCAGCCCGTCGCGGAAGCGGCGGTCGGGGCCGAAGAAGCCGGTGAGCAGGGTCACGAGGATCAGCGGGATGAGGATGCCCACGATGCCGTGCATGGCCGCCGTGTAGAAGCCGATCGAGTTGACCAACTCGGGCATGGTCACGCCCAGGACCTCGACGCGCTCGGCGACCGCGGGATCCCCGCCCAGGCCCCCCGCGACGCCCACCAGGATGGGTGTGCCGACCGCGCCGAAGCTCACGGGCGTGGACTGGACGATCAGCCCCACCATGACCGCGGCCATCGCGGGGAAGCCCATGGCCAGCAGCAGCGGGGCCACCACTGCGGCCGTGGTGCCGAAGCCCGAGACGCCCTCGATGAACGAGCCGAAGAGCCAGCCGATGATGATGGCCTGGATCCGCCGGTCGGCCGAGATGTTGTTGAAGCCGGCGCGGATCGTGGCCATCGCCCCGCCCACGGTGAGGGTGGAGAGCAGCAGCAGGGCACCGAAGACGATGTAGAGCATGGTGATGGCCACGATGAGGCCCTCCACGGTGGCGGCCAGCACGCCGGTGAAGCTCATCTGCCACACGGTCAGCGCCACCACGACGGCGGCCAGGTAGCCCACCGGCATCGCGAACTTCGCCGGCCATCGGAAACCGGCCAGGAGCACGCCCACCAGGAGCAGGGGCAGCAGAGCCAGGAGGCTCAGCACAGCGAGGTTGTCCACGGAGAGATCCTTTCTGGGCCCGCCTCGTCGAGGACGGGCGGGGGAAGAGGACGGGTGTGCGGTGCAGGTCCGGTCACCGGATGAAGCTATGGTCGGACCACAATGGTCTGACCACAAAGAGTACATGACCCACGTCACAACCCCAACCCCTTCGGCCCCGGGAAAACCGGCCGGCCGCCGGCTCGTTGTGGCGCTCGTCTCACTGGTCTAGCATGGTCAGACCACACGCGGCGCCCCCGTCGTCGTCCCTTCCGCTCCTCGTTCCGGAGGTCCCATGAGAATCGCCCTGTTCGCCACGTGCATCGTGGACGCGATGTACCCGCGGGTCGCCCTGGCCACGGTGCGGGTGCTCGAGCGGCTCGGCCACGAGGTGGTGTTCCCGCCGGGCCAGGGCTGCTGCTCCCAGATGCACGTCAACAGCGGCTACTTCGACGACGCCCTGCCCGTGGTGCGCAACCACGTCAAGGCCTTCTCCGCCGCGGACTACGACGTGGCCGTGGCCCCCTCCGGCTCCTGTGTGGCCTCCTTGGGCCACCAGCAGCCGATGATCGCCCGCGCCGGCGGCGACGAGGACCTCGCCCGGGACGCCGCGGCCGTCGCCGCGACCACCTACGAGCTCTCGCAGCTGCTGACCGACGTGCTCGGCGTGACGGACGCGGCCGCGCAGCTCGGCTCCTGGTTCCCGCACCGGGTGACCTACCACCCGTCCTGCCACGGGATGCGGCTGCTGCGCCTGGGGGACCGGCAGAAGGACCTGGTGGCCTCGGTCGGCGACATCGACTTCGTCGAGCTGCCCGACGCCGAGGAGTGCTGCGGATTCGGGGGGACCTTCTCCTTCAAGAACCCCGACGTCTCCGCGGCGATGGCCGAGGAGAAGATCGGCAATATCGTCTCGACCGGCGCCGAGCTGTGCACCGGGGGGGACGCCTCCTGCCTGATGCACCTGGGCGGGGCCATGAACCGCCGGGGCACGGGCGCGGGCACCGTCCACTTCGCCGAGATCCTCGCGTCCACCCGGGGAAACCCGCTCGAGGTCTCCGGGCCGGTCGAGCTGTCCATTCCGGGCCCGGGGGCGCGCCGATCGGCGTCGCCGTCGGCCCCCCACACCACCGGAGGTGCTCGATGAGCCGCACGGCCCTGGGCATGCCCGCCGTCCGCCCCGTCCACGGGCAGGGGAACCTGCACGCGCGGACCGCGTTCCCCGCCGCGGCGAAGGCCGAGCTGGGCAACACGCAGATGCGCGCCAACATCCGCCACGCCACCCACACGATCCGCGGCAAGCGCGCCGCGGTGGCGGGAGAGCTGCCCGACTGGGAGGAGCTGCGCTCGGCCGGCTCCGCGATCAAGGAGCAGGTCATGGCGAACCTGCCGGAGCTGCTCGAGGAGTTCGAGCGCAACGTCACCGCCCGCGGCGGCACGGTGCACTGGGCGCGCGACGCGGAGGAGGCCAACCGGATCGTCACCGAGCTGGTGCAGGCCACCGGGTCCACCGACGTCATCAAGATCAAGTCCATGGCGACCCAGGAGATCGGCCTCGAGGCCCACCTCGAGGAGCACGGGATCACCGCCACGGAGACGGACCTGGCCGAGCTGATCGTGCAGCTGGGCCACGACAAGCCCTCCCACATCCTGGTCCCGGCGATCCACAAGAACCGGCACGAGATCCGCGACATCTTCCTCGCCGAGATGGCCGAGACCGACGAGACGCTCACGTCCGAGCCGCGGGACCTCGCCGAGGCCGCCCGCACGCACCTGCGGGAGAAGTTCCTCTCCACCTCCGTGGCGGTCTCCGGGGCGAACTTCGGGGTGGCCTCCACCGGGACGCTGACCGTGGTGGAGTCCGAGGGCAACGGCCGGATGTGCCTGACCCTGCCCGAGACCCTGATCACGGTGATGGGCATCGAGAAGATCGTGCCCACGTTCCAGGACCTGGAGGTGTTCCTGCAGCTGCTCCCGCGCTCCTCCACCGGGGAGCGGATGAACCCCTACACCTCGATGTGGACGGGCGTGACCCCGGGGGACGGGCCGCAGAACGTGCACGTGGTGCTGCTGGACAACGGCCGCACCGCGGTGCTCGACGACCCCGCCGGGCGCTCCGCGCTGCACTGCATCCGCTGTTCGGCGTGCCTGAACGTCTGCCCCGTCTACGAGCAGGCCGGCGGTCACGCCTACGGCTCCACCTACCCGGGGCCGATCGGGGCGATCCTCTCCCCGCAGCTGACCGGCATCACCTCCGAGGAGAACGCGTCCCTGCCCTACGCCTCCTCGCTGTGCGGGGCCTGCTACGACGTCTGCCCGGTGAAGATCAACATCCCCGAGATCCTCGTGCACCTGCGCGACGAGGACGTGCGCACCCGGCACGGCGAGCGCTCCGACGACGGCGCCGCCGCGGCACCGGCCCGGACCCGGCGCCTGCCGCAGGCCCCGTCCGAGATGGACCTCATGATGAAGGGGGCCTCTTTCGTGATGTCCTCCGGCCGGCGCATGGCGCTCGCCGAGAAGGCCCTGCCGCTGGGCCGGGCCGTCGCCGGCAGGGACCGGGCGATCAGCTGGCTGCCCGGGACCGCCGGGGGATGGACCGACGAGCGCGACATCCCCGCCCCGCCCAAGGAGTCCTTCCGCAACTGGTGGGCCCAGCACGCCGGCGAGACCGCGCAGCGGGTGGCCGCCGACGGCGGCGCCGTCTCCGGCGGCACCCCGTCCGGCGCCGCCGGTGCGACGGCCGGCACCACGTCCGACGGCGCCACAGCCGGCACCACGTCCGACGGCGCCCCGGCCGGGACCGCCCGCGGCCCGCAGGACGCGGCCCGGGAGAACACGCAGCACGACGGGGGAGAGCGATGACTGACGCGAAGACCGAGATCCTGAACCGGATCCGCGGGGCCCTGCACGACACCCCGGCGCCCGCGCCCGCGGAGCGCCGCTATCGCTGGGCCTCGGAGCGTCCGCGCGAGGAGGTCGTCGAGATGCTCGAGGACCGGCTGGTCGACTACCGGGCCGCCGTGCACCACGAGACGCCCGAGTCCCTGCCGGGCAGGATCGCCGAGCTGCTGGGCGCCTCGGCCCGCTACGTGGTCCCCGCCGGCCTCGACCTGTCCTGGCTGCCCGAGGACACCGCCGCCCGCCGGGCGCTGGCGGACCCCGGCGACGCCCGGGCCGCGTCCGCGCTGGGGGTGCGGGAGCTCAATGCCGTGGACGCCGTGGTGACCTCATCGACCGTCTCCTGCGCCGAGACCGGCACGATCTTCCTTACCGGCCGTCCCGACGAGGGCCGCCGGGCGATCAGCCTGGTCCCCGACCACCACATCTGCGTGGTGCCGCTGGACACGGTGGTCGAGCTGATCCCCGAGGCCCTGGCCCGGGTGGAGCCCACGGCCCCGGTCACGATGATCTCCGGGCCCTCCGCGACCTCGGACATCGAGCTCGAGCGCGTGGAGGGCGTGCACGGGCCCCGGACGCTCGACGTGATCCTGCTCGGCTGAGCTCCGGCCCCACCCGTGCGGCGGTTCCGGGCCGTACATCTGCTGCTCCGTGCTGTTCCCGCTCCGTGCTGTTCCCGCTCCGTGCGGTTCCCGCTCCGAGTGGGCCCTGCTCCGTTCAGTGCCCGATGAGTGCGGTCCCTGCTCCGTGCGGTCCTTGCTCCGTACAGTGGTCGCTGTCGGACGAGAACCTCCGGCCGGGCGCCCGAGGGAGGAGCCGGGCGCGGACCCCGCGAGAGGAGCAGCGATGCGACGGATCCTGGGACGTCCGGTGGACGAGCAGACGCGGTGTGTGCACTACCGGACGCCGCTGGACGTGATCGCGATCAAGTTCTGGTGCTGCCGGGAGTACTATCCTTGTCACTTGTGCCACGAGGAGACCGCCGGTCACCCGGCGGCGCAGTGGCCGGCCGAGGACCACGACGCCGAGGCCGTGCTCTGCGGGGTGTGCGGACACGAGCTCTCCGTCCGCGCCTACCTGGCGGCGGACGAGTGCCCGCGGTGCGCGGCACGGTTCAACCCCGGGTGCGCCCTGCACGCCGACCTGTACTTCGAGCCGGGACCCCGGGACTGAGCCCCATCGGCCCCGTGCCCCTCGGATCCGGGACGTCCCGGGCCGGTGGGCTGTGCCTCCGAGTGGCACCGGGACACGGCGACGTCCGCGGGCGAGCGCGCACGACGAGGAGAGGAAGGCGTCCACGGTGTCGATCAAGCACCCGCTCCGCAACCGTCCGCGCCGGGGCGAGCCTGCCGCACCGTCGGCGCCGGGCACGCAGCGCTCGGGCATCCGGCTGAGCGGGGTCACCGTCACCCGGGAGGGCCACGACGTCCTGACGGACGTGGACCTGTCCCTGGACGAGCACCGGATCGCGGTGATCGGGCTCAACGGCTCGGGCAAGTCCACCCTGGTTCGCCTGCTCAACGGCCTGCTGCTGCCCACCCGCGGCACGGTCCACGTGGACGGGCTGTCCACCGCGAAGGACGCCAAACTCATCCGGCGCCAGGTCGGCTTCGTGTTCCAGAATCCGGAGAACCAGATCGTGATGCCCCTGGTCGACGAGGACCTCGCCTTCGGGGCGAAGAACCTGGGCCTGCGCGGGGTCGAGCTCACCGCACGGGTCGACGGAGTCCTGGAGCGGCTGGGCATCGGCCACCTGCGCGAGCGGGAGTCCCACGCCCTGTCCGGGGGCGAGAAGCAGCTGGTGGCCCTGGCCTCGGTGCTGGTCATGGAGCCGTCCACAATCGTCTTCGACGAACCGACCACCATGCTCGACCGGCGCAACCGGCGCCGGCTGCAGACCACCATCGACGGCCTCGACCAGCGCGCGGTCGTGGTCACCCACGACCTGGACCTGATCGAGAACTACCAGCGGGTCCTGGTGGTGCACGAGGGCCGGATCGCCTTCGACGGCGCCCCGGAGCCGGCCGTGGAGTTCTACTGCGGGATCAGCGACCGGTGACCGGTCCGCAGCGCACCGGGCCGCTGACCCGGATCCCGGCCGGGTGGAAGTTCGCGTTCCTGTTCGCGGCCAGCCTCGGCATCTACGCCGTGACGGACCTGGGCGTCCTGGTCGCGGTCTTCGCCCTGGCCGTGGCCGCCGCGGTGCTGACCCGCACCCCGCTCGCCCGCCTGGCCCGGATGCTGGCGGGGCTGGCGCTCATCGTCGGGATCGTCTTCGTCACCCTGGGGGTCAGCACGAGCTGGGAGGCCGCGTCCGTGGCGGCCCTGCGGCTGCTGAGCCTGTGCCTGTTCGCCTGGGCCGTGAGCCTGTCCACGACGTTCGGCGAGATGCTCTCCCTGTTCGAGCGGCTGCTGGCCCCGACCCGGCACCTCGGGCTGAACCCGGCCCAGATGAGCCTGGCCCTGTCGATGACGATCCGGTTCATCCCGCAGATCCGCGGCCAGTACCTCGAGGTCCGCGAGGCGCAGTTCGCCCGCGGCCTGCACAACAGCCCGCTCGCCGTGCTGGTGCCGCTGCTGGTGCGCACCCTGGAGTCGGCCCAGCAGATCGCCGCCGCCCTCGACGCCCGCTGCTACGACGCCGCGCCGCCCCCGCGTCGCGGCGCGGCCGCGCCCGACTGACCTGTTCCGTCCGTTTTCGCCCGGTCCGTTTCCACCGCGTCCGGTCCCGCCTCGTCCGCTCCCTGCTCCGTCCGAACTCTCCGCATTCGCTGCCTCCCAGCGGCCGGGCCCACCGGCCCGGCCCCGACCCGAAGGACCTCATGACCACCAGGACCCCGACCACCACGACCTCCCGGACCGCGGACACCTCCCAGAGCACCCAGAACACGGTGCTCGTGGCGGTGTTCGCAGCCCTCATCGCCGCGCTGGGCCTCGTGCCGCCGATCACGGTCGGGATCGTCCCGGTGCCCATCACCCTGCAGACCCTCGGGGTGATGCTCGCCGGCGCGCTGCTCGGGCCGGTGCGCGGCATGCTCTCCGTCGTCGTCCTGCACGCCCTCGTGCTGGCCGGACTGCCGCTGCTGGCCGGGGGCCGGGGCGGGCTCGGGGTGTTCCTCGGCCCGACCGGCGGCTACCTGGTCGGCTGGATCCCCGCGGCCCTGGTCGTCGGCCTGCTGGTCAAGTACTGGGCGATCCGGCGCACCGGCCGCACGGCCCGCTTCGCCGCCGTGCTGCTCAGCGTGGTCCTCGGCGGCATCGTGGTCATCTACGCCTTCGGCGTGCCGTGGACGGCCGTGGTCACCGGGCTGCCGCTGGCCACCTCCGCCCTGGGCTCGCTCGTGTTCGTTCCCGGGGACCTCCTCAAGGCGGTCGTGGCGACCCTGGCCGCGATCAACGTCCACCGCAGCTACCGCCGCCTCCTCGGCGGGGTGCCGACCGCCGGTCGCTGACCGCCGGGGGAGCGCCGTCCGCTGCGGCGATCTCGACACCCTGCTCACCGCCCAGCGCCGCACCCGGACCGTGGGACCACCGACGAGGACGAGGACATGCCCTTCCTGGACCGCCTGAACCGCTGGGCCGACGAGCGCCCGGACGAGCCCGCCGTCGTCTGTGGAACTGAGCGGCTGAGCTGGAGCGAGCTGCGGGCCCAGGCCTCGGCCCTGGCGGCCTCCGGCGAGGCCACGGTTGTCCTGCGGCAGGGCAACGGCACCGACTTCGCCGTCCGGTGGGCCGCGGGCGTGGCCGAGGAGCGCGAGTGCGCCGTCCTCGACCCGTCCTGGCCGGAGGAGGTGGCCGCGCCGGTGCAGGAGCGCTGCGCGGACCGGCTCCCCGAGCACTCGGCCTCGGCGCGGCTGCGCGACGGCGACCCCGCCTCGGCGTTCCTCATCGGCCTGACCTCCGGCACCACGGCCCTGCCCAAGGGCTTCCGCCGCAGCCGCGCCTCCTGGCAGCGCTCCTTCGCGGCGTCCGCCGAGCACTTCGGCCTGGCACCGCAGGACCGGGTGCTGGCCCCCGGCCCGCTCTCGGCGAGCCTGAACCTCTACGCCCTGTCGGAGTGCCTGCACGCCGGAGCCACGTTCGTCACCCTGCCGCGCTTCGACGTGGCGGCCGCCCGCGCCGCGATCAGCGGGCACGGCGTCACCCGTCTGGTGCTCGTGCCCACGATGCTGCGGGTCCTCGCCGAGCGCGGCCCGGCCGGCGGTGCCGACGCGAGCGGGGTGAGCACGATCGTGTGCGCCGGGCAGAAGCTGGACCCCGGCACGCTGGCGGCGGCCCGCCGCTGGGCGCCGCGCGCCATGATATGGGAGTACTACGGCGCCGCGGAGCTCGGCTTCGTCGCTGCCCGCTGCCACCCGGCGGGCGAGGCCGTCCCCGAGGCTGCCAGCGACGCCGGCACCGCCGTGGGCACCGCGTTCCCGGGGGTGGAGCTCGCCGTCCTCGACGACGACGGCGCCCCGCTGCCGGAGGGGACGGCCGGGACCGTCGCCGTCCGCTCGGAGCTGGTCTGCGACGGCTACCTCTGGGGCGACGACGGCCGGGCCTTCGGCCGGCTCGGCGGCATGGCCACCGTGCGGGACCGGGGCGTCCTGCGCGACGGCCGGCTGCACGTGCTGGGCAGGGCCGCGGAGATGATCAACAGCGGCGGGCACAACGTCTATCCGCACGAGGTGGAAGAGGCCCTGGCCGTGGTGCCGGGAGTGGCCGGCGTCGTCGTCGTGGGGCTTCCCGACGGCGCCCGCGGTCAGCGGATCGTGGCCGGGATCCTCCCCACTCGCCACGGCGGACCGGACCGGCTCCGGCTCCGCGCCGGGCTGGAGGGGCGCCTGGCGCCGGCCAAGCGCCCGCAGCAGTACCTGGAGCTGCAGGAGCTGCCCCTCACCGCGGCCGGCAAGCTCAGCCGCTCGCTGCTCCGCGACTGGATTCTCGAAGGAGACCCCCGTGCCCGTCCCCTCGGCTGATGCCCCCGTGCTGGTGCTGGGCCGGCGCACGCCCCTGGCCCGTGCCGGGACCCTGCTCGACGGCGTGCCCGTCCACCGGCTCCTGGCCCCGGTGCTCCGGTCCCTGCTGGTGGACTCCGGGCTGGATCCCGAGCACCTGGCGGACGTGGTGGTCGGCAACGCCGTGGGCGCCGGGGGCAATCCCGCCCGGCTCGCGGCGCTGGAGGCCGGTCTGCCGCTGTCCGTGCCGGGCCTCACGGTGGATCGGCAGTGCGGCTCGGGCCTGGACGCCGTGGTGCTGGCCTGCCGACTCGCCCAGGCCGGGGCCGGCCGGGCCTTCCTCGCCGGCGGGGCGGAGAGCATCAGCACCGCACCGCTGCGCGGACGACGACGCCAGGACGGGGGAGTCGAGTTCTACCGCCGCGCCCAGTTCGCCCCGGAGCACCTGGGCGACCCGGACATGGGTGCGGCCGCCGAGACCGTCGCCCGCGAGCACGGGATCGGCCGGGAGCGCCAGGACGCCTACGCGCTGCGCAGCCACCGGCGGGCGCTGGCCGCCGCGGAGGCGGAAGCGTTCGAGGACGAGCTCGTGCCGGTGGCCGGACCGCGTGGGGAGGTGCGAGCCGACAACGGCCCGCGGCCGGCGCTGACCGCCCGGCTGCTGGCGCGCTTCCCGGCCGCGTTCGAGGCCGGCGGGACGGTCACGGCCGGCAACTCCTGCGGCGACGCCGACGGCGCGGCCGCCGTCCTTGTCACCGACCCCGCCACGGCGCAGGGCCTGGGTGTTCCGGCCGGACTGGCCTTTCGCGGCGCGGCCACGGTCGGGGTGGACCCGGCGCGCCTGGGCCTCGGGGCCGCCGTGGCCGCCCGGCAGCTGCTGACGGAGCAGGGCGTGCCCGTGGAGGCGCTGGCGGCGGTCGAGTTCAACGAGGCCTTCGCCGGGCAGGTCCTGGCCTGCACCGACCTGCTCGGCCTCGACGAGCAGGTGCTCAACGCCGAGGGCGGCGCCCTGGCCCTGGGCCACGCCTACGGCGCCTCCGGAGCGGTGTCCATGGTGCGCCTGCTCGCCCGGTCGCGGGCGCTGCCGCCGGGGAGCCTGCTGCTGGCGATGATCAGCTCCGCCGGCGGGATGGGCACGGCCGCCCTGTTCGAGAAGGTCGCGCTCTGACCGGGGGCCCCGCCCTGATCTGCCGACCCCGTCATGACGCGGGGACCTCGAGCCGCCCGGAGCCGAGAACTGCCGGGGCCTCCGGCCGATCCGGTGTCGCTCAGCGGGTGCGCTGCGCCGCCGGCCGTTCCGCGCTGTCCAGGGCGGGGTAGGACGGCCCGTGCTCGCCGAGCACCATCAGTCCGCGCCGCACGTTGTAGTACACGTCCCGGAGCGTCCAGCTGCGCAGGGCCGTGCGCTCCCGCCGCGGGACGGACTGCCGACCCACGGTGGCGAACACGAAGAGCAGCGCCAGGAGGTAGAGTCCGCCGACCATGAGGAACTCCTTCTCGCGACCATCGTCGCGTAAGGGTCTAAACTGTTGATGACACTCACGCTAGTCGTGGAGAGGATAAGTAGTCAAGTGCATTTTGCCTATGACACTGAAGACGTGCTCGAGTCCGATGTGGCGCTGATGAACACCGCGCCGGGAGCGTCGCGCTCCGGGGAGGACGAGCTGGTGACCACCGAGCAGCTGCGGGTCCTCCTGGAGGAGCACGGCTGGTCGGGGCGCTTCGACCGCGACGAGCAGGAGCTGGCCGAGGTGCGCGAGGTGCGCGGCGAGCTGCGGCGGGTCTGGGCCCTGGACCGGGACGCCATGGTGGACGCGGTCAACGCCGTGCTCGACACCACCGAGCTCGCCCCCCACCTCGCCCGGCACGACGGCAAGGACTGGCACCTGCACGCCTCGCCCTCGCACGCCCCCCTGGCCGCCCGCCTGCGCCTGGAGACGGCGTTCGCGCTCGTGGACGTGATCCGTGCCGACGAGACGGACCGGTTGCGCGAGTGCGGGGCCGAGGACTGCGACGGGGTGCTCCTGGATCTCTCCCGCAACCGGTCCAAGCGCTTCTGCAGCCAGCGCTGCGCCAACCGCACCAACATGACCGCCTACCGCCGGCGCCAGGCCGGCGAGACCGACGACCGCCCCGATCTCGACGACGGGCCCTGAGCCGGCCGGGCTGACCGGCCGGCGCGGCGGGCGGGGCGTCGTCGTCGTCCGTCATGGACCGCGCCGCCGGACGCTCATTTCCATGTATTTCTATCGACCTCTTCTTAAGCTGACGCAGTGAAGGAATCCTCGCTCGTCGCCGTCGTGTTCGTCGCCACCCTCGCCCTGGGCGGGGGCACCCTCGCGGCGCAGATTTCCTCCGAGTCGGCGGAGGAGACTCAAGTTGCCGCGCCTCCGGAGTGCACCGTTCTGGACCGGTCCCAGCTGGAGCCCGAGACCGGTGCCCTCTACGGGGTGAACCTGGACTGGGAGGACCGCTCGCTGGCCGACTACGCCGAGCGGCTGGGGCACAAGCCGGCCGTGTCCGTCTCCTTCACCGGCTTCCCCTACGACGAGCAGGGGGCCGGCTACCTGCGCATGGGGGCCGACCAGGTTCGGGCCGATGGCCGGATGATGCTGCTGACCCTCGAACCCGAGGGCGGGCTCGAGGAGATCGACGACGCCGCTGTGCAGGCGCTGGTGAACGACCTCGCGGCGATCAACGACTCCGGGGTGCCGGTCATCGTGCGCTTCGCCCACGAGATGAACGGCTCCTGGTACGCGTGGGGTCAGCAGCCGACCGCCTACGTGGAGGCCTATCGGCAGGTGGCGGACGCGGTGCACGAGCAGGCACCTGGCTCGGCGATGATGTGGGCGCCCAACTACGGGGGCGGCTATCCCTTCGCCGGCGGGCGGTACGAGGCCGAGCCCGGCACCGCCGACTTCGCCGCCCTCGACACCGACGGCAACGGGGAGCTGACCATGGCCGATGACGCCTACGCCCCGTACTACCCGGGCGACGACGCCGTGGACTGGGTGGGCATGTCCCTGTACCACTGGGGCTCCGCCCACCCGTGGGGCGAGAACGAGCTGCCGGAGGACGGCAAGTTCCTGCAGCAGCTCACGGGCACCTACGCCGGGGCGGGAGGCGACGACCGCGCTGTGGCCGACTTCTACGCCGAGTACGGGCAGCGGCGGGGAAAGCCCGTGGCCGTCCCGGAGACCGCCGCCCTGTACAACCCGGCCGAGGGCGGCGCCGACGAGCTGGCGATCAAGCAGGCGTGGTGGGGCCAGGTCTTCGACGAGTCGATTCCGGAAGACTTCCCGCAGCTGAAGATGCTCAGCTGGTTCGAGTGGGACAAGCACGAGGTGGAGATCGACGGACCCGTGGACTGGACCACCACCAACACTTCCGCCGTGCGGGACGCCTTCACGGCCGACCTGCCCGGCTGGCTGCGCTGGGGCCCCGAGGAGGGCTGCACCGCGCCGTCCTCCTGAGCTGCCTGCGGGCCGGACGCTTCAGGAGCACACTGACTCCATGAGGATGATGCTGCTGACCTCCGGCACCCGCGGGGACGTGGAGCCGTTCGCCGCCCTGGCACGTTTCGCCACCGAGCGCGGGCACGAGGTCCGGCTGGGCGTGCCCGAGAACTCGGGGGTGGACCTGGCCGGCCTCGACACCGTCGGTCTCGAGGTGGACTTCCACCGGCTGGTCCAGACGCACGGGATCTCGCCGTGGACGGCCGTGCGGCACTTCCGCACCGAGGTGGGCCCCGGCATGCGCCGGATGCTGGCCGCCGCGGTGCGGGAGACCCTCGCCTTCGAGCCGGACGTCGTGGTCCGCCACGCCAAGGTGCTCACGGCGCCGGCGGCGGCGGACGCCCTGGGCGTTCCGCACGTGGTGGTGGAGGCCGTGCCCGTGCTCACGCCCACCCGGCAGTTCCCGGCGCCCGGCGTGCTGAACCGGGACCTCGGCCGGTTCAACCGCGCGACCTATGCGGTGGCTCGCGGTGCCGAACGAATGTTCCGCCGCGACATCGAACGGGCGTGCGCCCAGCTGCCCGGTGGCGTGCCGGCCTCCGTGTCCGCCGCGGCCGCAACCCTGCTGCCGATCAGTCCGCAGCTGCTGCCGCGCCCGGCCGACTGGCCGGCCTCGGTGCACCTCACCGGGTCCTGGCACTCCGACGGCCCGGTGCCGGTTCTCGATCCGGACGTGCTCGAGTTCTTCCGGGGCGGGTCGTACCTGGTGGCGACGTTCGGTTCCATGGCCTCCGGGGACCCGCAGGCCCGGGGGAGGGCCGTGGTGGAGAGCGCCCGGACCCACGGGCTGCGCACTCTCCTGCTCACCGGATGGGGCGGGCTCGCCCTGCCGGACGACCTCCGGGGCGACGACGTGCTGGCCGTGCCGTCCCTGCCGCTCGACGCGGTGCTGCCCGGTGCGGCGCTCGCCGTCCACCACGGCGGAGCCGGGACCGTGCACACCGTGGCCCGCGCCGGCGTCCCGCACGTGGTGGTGCCGTTCCTCGCCGACCAGCCGTTCTGGGGCCGGCAGCTCCACGCGCTCGGGCTCGCGGCGGCTCCGATCCCGCAGAAGAAGCTGACGGTCGATCGGCTCACCGCGGCGATCGACGAGGCCCTGGGGTGCCGTTCCACTGCCGAGCGGGTGGGTCGTGCGGTGCGGACGGAGCACGGCCTGCGGACGGCGCTGTCGGTGCTCACGTCCTGGTGATCTCCGGACGGCGGCAACCCGTGTAGTTTGCGTCTGGAAACACGTTGTCGCCGGGCGTCCGGCCCGGTGCGCCGAGGAGCAGGGACCCCCATGGACGGTGATGAGCCGGCAGAGCGCGCCACGGTGCTGGAACGGCTGAGGGGCGTGGCCCGCGCCGACGCGCGGGACGGGGCGGAGGGTGCTCAGCAGCTGGAGCACGCCCTCGCGTTCCTCGGGGAGCTCGACCTCCGGACGCTGCGGGAGATCGAGCGGGAGCTCGCCCGCCCGGACAGCATGATCACCAGGCCGGGCGGGGGAGCCCACGGTGGCCTCGCGGCCTTTCTCGGCCCGCGCTACGCCGCGGCGTTCCCCGCCTCCCGCTACCGACCGAGCACGCCGGTCCCACAGATCCGAGCCAGGCTGCTGGACACGCTGGTCTTCCGGGAGATCCGGATCGCCCACGGCACCACGATGTTCGACCGGTCCGTGCGCGACCTCCAGGAGGCCCTGGGACTGCCCCCGCACGACAGCCTCGCGGAGACGGGCTTCGCGGAGTACGGAGCGGCGAGCGTGTTCCTGCTGCTCGACGTCGCGGCATCCCTCGCCACCGTGCAGCTCAGCAGGACCTCCGCCCACATCACCGCGTCCATGGGCTACTCCGGCATGGACGCCTACGCGGACGCCCTCGACGCCTGCCACTTCATGACCACCCCCTTCGCCCGGCACCTCCTGCGGTCCCGGCCAGATCCCGACCGGCTGGTGGCCCTGGCGGCGCGCGGGCGGCTGGACGCCTACGGGATCTCGCCCACCGATCTCGACGGCGACCGCCTGCGGACCGAGCTCTCGAAGCTCCGGGACCGGCTGCCGGAGCTGAGCAGCGCGTACACCTCCTGGGGACCGACCGGGGACGCCGCCCGGCGGCAGCCCCCGGCCACTGCGGGGCGGGCGGACGCGGCGCGGACGTCCTTCGTCGTCTCCGGGCGTCCGGGGCGGCCCCGGACCGCCGGCGAGGCCGAGCAGAACCACCTGTCCCACAGGGGGTGGACTCTATGGGCGCGCGAGCACCGGACTCAGCTGTCGACGGCGCTGGCGATCGTTGCCATCGTGGTCTTCTGGTGGTCGGCTCGGGCGGTCTCCCTGGAACTCTCGGGCCGGCTCATCGTGCTCGCCGGCCTGATGGGAGCCGTCGCCGGTGCTGCCCTGGCCGCCCTGCTCGACTCCCGGGCGCAGGCCTTCTTCCGCGCCGCCGAGGGACTCAGCAGGTACACCGTGCTGCAGGGGCGGCGGGACGCGCCGTTCCTGCGCGCCCTGCGGTCGCTGCGCCCGGACCTCTTCGCCGGTGTTCGCCACGCCGGCCTGCCGCGGCTCGTCACCGTGGTGGTCGAGCGCAACGGCGTCCTGTTCCTGGGCCGCGGCGCGCGCCCCCGCGTCGTGGCGGCTTTCCACTGGTTGCACGTCCGGCAGATCACGGCACCGGAGGACCCGCCCGGGCCGTCCCGCCGGCGAGCGCACCGGGTAGTCTTCGTCGTCCGCAGGGACGGGGCCGAGGCGGCGCTCGGCCTTCCGCTCGAGCGGGCGAAGGTGGCCTGGACCCAGCGCAGCTACCTCGAGAACAGACCGCTGGAGGCGGTGCTCTCACTCCTGCAGGGCTTGCGGCACACCTGGGCGCTGCCCCCGCTCGGCGCACGCGATCACGGTGACACCTCCGAGCGTCTGCGCCTGCTGAGCGGAGCCGACGAGCTGGCCGGCACCCGGTGGGAGCAGGAGGCCCTCGACTGGGAGTTCGGCCCCCGTCCGTCGCTGGAGCTTTCCGGTGCCGCCGCGGCACGCCGGGAGCAGCTGGTGCTGGGATCAGTCGTCGTGGCCATGGCCCTCGGGTGCGTGCTCGTCCCGCCATTGCTGGCCTGGCTCGTCACCTGATGCCGGTGGTCCGCCCGAGAAAGCCAGCGCCTGAGGAACACCACTGTCGAAGCTCGATCGAGCAGGGCGTCAAACCCGAATTCTCGGGGACAGCAATTCCTGTCGATTTCGAGTCAGAAATGTCTCGACCGGAAGGCCGCATTGTCGGGAAATGCTGACTGACGTGCTCAAACACTGAAAAGGTCGTCCGCTCGGTTAGTCTCTGTCCCGTACGGGGACCCCGAATGGGGGACAACCATTCACCGGGTGTCAGTCGAAGCGCCCACAAGCCGGAGGAACACTCGCGTGGAGCCCATGCTCGGATCAGCGCCTCTTGTCCTGGTGCTGGCCGCCGGTCTCGTCGGCGCCGTCGTGGGGTGGTTCCTGCCCCGTGTCGTCCTCCGGTACAGCCCTGTCACGGACGAATCCACCTCTGCGCCGTCCCATCCGCTGCTGGCTGTCGCCACGGCGGCGCTCTTCGTCCTGGTGGCCGCGTTCTTCGGGCTCAGCTGGGAACTTCCCGCCTATCTCTTCTTCGCGGCGGTCGCTGTGGTGCTGACGGTGATCGATCTGCGCCACCATCTGCTCCCCAACGCCGTGGTGCTGCCGGCGCTGGGCATCGGCTTCGTGCTGCTCGCGCTCGCCGCTATGGGGGAGGGCACCTGGGGTGCGCTGTTGCGCGCCGCGCTGGGCGCGCTCGCGCTGTTCGTCCTCTACCTCGTGCTCGCGCTCATCTCGCCGGCAGGGCTCGGCATGGGGGACGTCAAGCTCGCCGCGGTGCTCGGGCTGTTCCTCGGCTTCCAGGGGTGGGGAGCCCTTTTCGTCGGGGCGGTGCTGGCATCGGTGGTCGGCATGGTGGTGGGGCTCGCCGTGCTGGCGTCCCGCCGCGGCGGCCTGCGCAGCGACGTGCCGTTCGGCCCGTCGATGCTGGCCGGCGCCCTGGTGGCGGTCGTCTGGGGAGAGCTGCTGGCGCGGGAGTACCTTCTGCCAGGGCTGTACTGACGCCGTTCGGGGGACAAGCGTGCCGGTGCGCTGGTGCATGTAAATCGATGCAGTCCGCCACTAGGCATTACGTCCCTTTTTGACGTCCCCCAAAGTGCATGCGTCTGAATGTTTGTGGCTTTGCTGGAGCAAAGTCTAATCTGTTTACAGGTCAGTAGCCCGGTACGGGGAGCCTCTCGCAGGCAGTGTCGGAATCAGCTGAAGACCCACTCCACCATTTCTCTGCTTTGCTTAGGAGCTTTCTCATGCTGCCTCTTTTCATCACCCTCCAGACCCTCTTCGGTGACGCCAAGGCCCGCCTCTCCGGCGAGGAGAAGGGCGCTGCCGCCGTGGAGTACGGCCTGCTCATCGGGCTCATCGCCGTGGCTATCATCGCGGTCCTGATCGTCCTGGGGCCTGCCATCGCGGCTCTTTTCCAGGACGTTGTCGACGCCCTTCCGTGATCTGACAACCGTCCAGCGCGCGCCGCGGCGTCCCCAGCGGGGGATGCCGCGGCGCGCGGCACGTCACGGCTCGGAAGAGGGGACCATGAGTCGATTACGCTCCGCACGAGGAGCTGTGGCCGTCGAGTTCGCCCTGCTGCTGCCGATCCTTGTAGCGGTGCTCCTGGGCGTCGTCGAGTTCGGCCGCGCGTACAACGCCCAGATCAGCATCACGCACGCCGCCCGGGAAGCCGCCCGCACGATGGCCGTCCAGGACGATCCTGCAGCAGCCCGCGCGGCCGCCATCACTGCGGCGCCGTCCCTGAACCCCGCGCTCACCGACGGGCAGATCACCATCTCTCCCTCGGACTGCACCGCCGGCGCGACCGCGACGGTCACCATCCAGTACAACGTCACCTTCATCTCGGGCTGGTTCGGTCCGGGTGTCGATCTCACCGGAACGGCGGCCATGCAATGCGGCGGATAGGACTCCATCAAATGGGTGAGGAACGCGGGGGTGTCTCGGTCGTCGTGGCCGTCGCCCTGGTCGCCCTGCTCGGCTTCGCGGCCCTCGTCATTGATGTCGGCGCGCTCTACGCGGAGCGTGCGGAGCTTCAGAGCGGTACCGATGCGGCGGCACTGGCTGTCGCCCAGGACTGCGCCGGCGGGAACTGCGGCGATGCGACGGCCACCGCGAAGAGCCTTGCCGACCAGAATGCCAAGGACGGCGCAGCCAGTGTCGATGCGCCGGTCTTTCCCACCTCCAACTCTGTGCGCGTGCGAGCCACCACCCTGGACGGGAACACGGGGGCCGGCTCGCTGGCCTTGAGCTTCGCACCCGTTCTGGGCATCGACGAAGCCACCGTGGCCGCGGTGTCGACCGCATCCTGGGGGAGCCCTGCAGGAGGACCCGCCATGCTGCCACTCGCCTTCGCTCCCTGCGTCTTCGACCTCAACGGCGGTGTGCAGGTCATCCAGACGCACGGCACGTCGAGCACGCCGAGCTGCACCAGCACCAGTCCGTCCGGAGCCACGCTTCCCGGGGGCTTTTCGTGGCTGGACAGCTCCACGGGTGCGTGCGAGTCCCACATGGACATCGACGACAACGCGTTCAGCGACCCGGGCAACAACATTCCCAGCGAGTGCACCGGTGTGTTCGAACCCTCGCTGGTCGGTCAGACCCTGATCCTTCCGTTGTACGACGACACGAGTGGCACCGGATCCGGCGCCACGTACCACGTCTCCGGATGGGTCGCCTTCAAGATCCACGGGTGGAGGTTCCCCGGAAACTCCCTCAACAACAACAGCATCGAGGGGGCCAAGTGCGTGGGCTCCTGCAACGGACTCATCGGCGAGTTCATCGAGTTCACTGACCTGAGCGGTGACTTCACCCTCGGTGGCCCCAACCTGGGCGTGACCGTCGTCGCGCTGACCGAGTAGAAAGAGCGCCCCCGTGAAAGTACGTGTCATCGCCGCCGTCCTGGCTGTGATCCTCGCCCTGGTGGGCACCGTGCTCGTCTCCGGCTATGTCCGGGCTGCGGACGCGCGTGCCCTCGAGGGCACGGAGACCAAGGAAGTCTTCGTCGTCGAGAACGAGGTGCGGGCCGAGATGCCCGTCGAGGAGCTGACCAAGCACCTGCGCAAGCAGACGCTGCCCGTCTCCGCTCTCGCCGAGGACGCCGTCACCGACCTCGCCGAGTTCGAGGGCCGCGTCACTGCCGTCGAGCTCCGGCCCGGTGAGCAGCTCCTGGGTAGCCGGCTCGTCACCCTCAACTCACTCCAGGAGCCGGGCCGTGTGGCGGTGCCCAAGGAGCTCCAAGAGGTCACCATCCAGGTCAGTGCCGATCGGGTGGTCGGCGGTCAGATCAAAGCGGGCGACTTCGTGGGAGTGTTCGCCTCCTTCGACGAGGGTCCCGGGGACAAGCCGGCTACGGAGCTCGTCTTCCACCGGGTCCTGGTCACCAGCATCCAGGGCGCGCCGGTCGCCGCCGAGGCGAGCGACGCGGAAGAAGGCGCCCCTGGTGCACCTCCCGTTCCCGAAGGGGCCATGCTCGTGACGCTCGCCCAGGATGCGGCTGATGCCGAGAAGACCGTCTTCGCGGCGGAGTTCGGCAGGATCTGGTTGTCGAACCAGCCTGTGGACGCCAAATGGAACGACGATGGAGCCAGCATGGAGGACTTCTTCAAATGAGCAGATTCCTACTCGTCACCTCGGACGTGACCTTCGACCAGCGCGTGCAGACGGCCATCGCCGGCCGGATCCCGGGGTCGGTGCAGACCGTCTACAACCCCCAGTTGCCCGAGACCCCCGATGAACTCCTGCGCAAGGTGGTCGGCGAGCTGCCGGCGGTCCTGCTCCTGGGCCCCGGCGTCGACCCGGGTGCCGCACTCCGCCTCGCATCCGTGTTCGACGTCCAGCATCCCGAGATCAGCCTGGTCCTCGTCGCGGAGGCAGATCCTGCCCTCGCCCTGGCGGCGATGCGAGCGGGGGTCCGGGACATCCTCGAGCCCCAGGCGGAGGCCGACGTCATCCGCGTACTGCTCGAGCGGGCCTGCCACGCGGCCGACAGCCGGCGCCGCGGTCTGATCCCCGATCCGTCCCTGGATTCCGCACCGTCCCGCCTCGGCGGACGGGTGATCGCGGTGACCTCCCCGAAGGGCGGCGTCGGCAAGACGACGGTGGCCACCAACCTGGCGGTCGGGCTCGGGAAGCTCGCCCCCATGTCGACGGTCCTCGTGGACCTGGACGTGCAGTTCGGGGACGTTGCCGCGGTGCTCAATCTGTCTCCCGAGCACACGCTCACGGACGCGGTGACGGGTGCGGCAGCACAGGACACCATGGTGCTCAAGGCCTTCCTCAGCGTCCATCACAGCTCGATCTACGCCCTCTGTACCCCGGAGTCGCCGGCGGAGGCCGATCTCATCAACGCCGACCAGATCGGGCACATGCTGGACCAGCTGGCCAGCGAGTTCCGGTTCGTCGTCGTCGACACGGCGCCGGGACTGGGCGAGCACACCCTGGCAGCGCTGGAGGCGGCCACCGACGTGGTGTTCATCTCCGGCATGGACGTGCCCGGAGTGCGCGGGCTGCGCAAGGAGATCGACGTCCTCACCGAACTGCAGATGCTGCCCGGCTCCCGGCACATCGTGGTCAACATGGCCGACCGCACCAGCGGGCTGAGCGTACAGGACATCGAGGCGACTGTCCGGACACCGGTGGACGTGGTGGTGCCCCGGTCCAAGGCGGTGACCTACTCCACCAACAAGGGCGAGCCGATCCTGCAGGAGGCCTCGCGGGACAAGGCCGCGAAGGCCCTCAACCAGCTGGTGGCCCGCTTCGATCCGGCTCGCTCCACCACACCCCGCAAGGCCGTGCACCGACGGGCGGTGCTCCAGTGAAGCTCTCGCAACGGCTCGATGCGGCCCGAGGAGGCCAGAATCCGCCGGTCGCCGATCCAGCCGAGGGGGCCGACACCACAGAGTCCGAGGTCGAGGATTTCGTGTCCACGTTCGTCGTGGAGGCTCCTTCTGCTCCGGTCTCGGCGACACCGGCGACAGATGCCTTGGCTGGGCTGAAGGAGCGGGTCGGCGAGGCCCTCTTCGACCGGATCGGAAGCCGGTTGAGCGATTCCGGACTCACCGAGGCGGCCCTGCAGGCCTATGCCCGAGAGGAGCTCACCCAGATCGTCGACGCCGAGCAGGTGCCGCTCAGCAGCGAGGAGCGGCAGCGACTGGTCCGGCAGATCAGTGACGATGTCCTCGGATTCGGGCCGCTGCAGCGCTTCCTGGACGACGACACCGTCACGGAGATCATGGTCAACGGTCCCGACCAGATCTTCATCGAGCAGGGCGGCCGGGTCACCCTCAGCCACGCCCGTTTCAGGTCCGAGGAGCACCTGCGTCAGGTGATCGAGAAGATCGTCTCGAAGGTGGGGCGCCGCATCGACGAGTCCTCACCGCTCGTGGACGCCCGTCTGGAGGACGGCTCCCGCGTCAACGCTGTCATCCCTCCGCTGGCGGTCAACGGTTCGTCGCTCACCATTCGCAAGTTCGCGGCCGACCCGCTCAAGGTCGCCGACCTCGTGCGGTTCGGCTCGATGTCGCCCGAGATGGCCGAACTGCTCAACGCGTGCGTCAAGGCGCATCTCAACATCCTCATCTCCGGCGGCACCGGCACGGGCAAGACGACGATGCTCAACGTGATGTCGTCGTTCATCCCGCACGACGAACGCATCATCACCATCGAGGACGCAGTGGAGCTGCAGCTGCAGCAGGAGCACGTGGTGCGCCTCGAGAGCCGCCCGGCCAACATCGAGGGCAAGGGCGAGATCACCATCCGCGATCTCGTCAAGAACTCCCTCCGCATGCGCCCCGATCGCATTGTCATCGGCGAGTGCCGCGGTGGCGAAGCGCTCGACATGCTGCAGGCCATGAACACCGGTCACGACGGATCCTTGTCCACCATCCACGCGAATTCGCCGCGCGACGTCGTGTCGCGTCTCGAGACGCTGGTGCTCATGGCCGGTATGGATCTGCCGTTGCGGGCTGTCCGAGAACAGATCTCCTCGGCCATCGACGTCGTCGTCCAGCTGACACGACTGCGCGACGGTACCCGACGCGTCACCCACATCACCGAAGTCCAGGGCATGGAAGGCGACATCGTGACCCTGCAGGACGCGTTCGTGTTCGACTACAGCGCAGGGGTCGACGCCAGTGGCCGGTTTCTCGGGAAAGCCATCCCCACTGGGGTGCGTCCCCGGTTCGTGGACCGCTTCGAGGACCTGGGCATCCACGTCTCGCCCAGGGTCTTCGAGATGCCGCAGACGCCGGCGCAAGGACGGCCACGATGATGCCTCTTGTCTCTGGCGTCACCATGTTCCTGGGAGCGCTGCTGCTCGTCCTGTTCGTCACGTTGCGCTCGTCGACTCCGCGACTGCCGGAAGAACGACGGCGCCCGGCACGTCTGGACGAGGCGCCCCCTTCCGTCCTGAGCCGTGTCACCGGCATCACGACCAGCGCCATCACGGACACGCTCAACAAGCACGGGTGGACACGGTCGATCGCTGATGCTCTCGACAGGGCAGGCATCCGCATGTCACCGGCGGACTTCCTGGTGCTCGTCGGGATGTCCGGAGTGGTTGCCGCGCTGCTGGGCTTCCTGATCGGGGGGCCCGTTCTCGCTCTGCTGGCACTCGTGGTGGCGCCGATCGGAGGAAAAGTCTTTCTGGCCGCGGCGGTCGGCAAGCGGCAGAGGGCCTTCGCCGATCAGCTCGACGACACCCTGCAGCTCTTGGCCGGCAGCCTCCGCGCTGGGCACAGCCTGCTGCGCGCCGTCGACGCTGTCTCGAAAGAGGCGCAGGCGCCTACCACCGACGAGCTGGCCCGGGTGGTGAACCACACCCGCATCGGCAGGGACCTCAACGACGCCCTGGAGGAGACCTCGGTGCGCATGAACAACGAGGACTTCAACTGGGTGTCCCAGGCGATCGGCATCCACCGGGAGGTGGGCGGTGACCTCGCGGAAGTCCTTGACCAAGTGGGCCACACGATCCGAGAGCGGAACCAGATTCGCCGGCACGTCAAGGCTCTCAGCGCCGAGGGCAAGCTGTCGGCGTACATCCTGATGGCCTTGCCCCTCGTAGTGGCCGGAGTCTTGGCGATGATCAATCCAGCGCACATGGCCCCGCTCTTCACCGAACCTCTGGGATGGGGCATGTTGGTGGCGTCTGCCGTGATGTTCACGATCGGTGGGCTGTGGATGCGCAAGATCGTCAGCTTCAAGTTCTGAACCGCCTTCGTTCCAGCACAGTCCCGGGAGACAACTCGTGCCTCTGACACTTACTCTTGCCGCCGTGGTCTTCGGCGCAGCGATGGCCTTGGCCCTGTGGGCCCTGTTCAGCACCGCAGGCGCCTCCGCGCGCCAGGTACGGGACAATCTGTCCCGCGGATTCAGCGCCGAGATCGTCGCTGTCGGTGGACCTGCGCGGCCGTCCTTCGGCGCTCTGCACCGTCTGACCACGCCGAAAGGTGTCGCGCGGCTCGACCGCCTGCATGCGCTCGCCGGACGCCCGGCCGCGTGGCCCCTCTCGCGACTGATTGCCGCCAAACCGCTGTTGGCGGGTGCCGGCCTGGTACTGGGCATGCTCCTTCTGGCCGGCAACGCCAGCGGCAGGGTGCTCGCCCTAGTCATCGTGATCACGGCGGTGGCCTACTTCGTGCCGGACCTCCTCCTCTACGGCCGCGGTATCGAACGCCAGAAGGCCATCGGCTTGGAACTGCCCGACACGTTGGACCAGATGATGATCGCCGTCGAGGCCGGACTCGGCTTCGAGTCCGCCATGTCCCGGGCGGGAGAGAACGGCAAGGGGCCGCTCGCCGAGGAACTCCTGAGGACGCTCGGTGACATGCGCGTAGGAATGCCTCGTAAGGAGGCGTACCGCGCTCTCGAGGAGCGGACCAACGTCCCCGACCTGCGAGGCTTCACCCGGGCGGTCGTCCAGGCTGACGCCTACGGCATCTCCATCAGTACCGTCCTTCGGACGCAGGCCAATGAGATGCGGCTCAAGCGCCGGCAACGGGCGGAGGAGCAGGCCATGAAGATCCCGGTACAGGTGCTGATGCCCTTGATGCTTTTCATCCTCCCGGTGCTCTTCATCGCCATCTTCGGCCCTGTGGTGCTGAGCGTGATGGAGCAGTTCTGATGCAGCCACGACAAAATCGGGCAGGCCTAAAGTGTTCCGGGGTCGTCAGTGCCCGTCGTTCCTAGGATGAGTAGCCTCCTCGAATCAGCGTTCTTGCGAAGACACCCATCCGCGCCGTACCTGGTCTTTGCTGATGAGCTATGACCTGCACCTCACCAGAGCTAGTGACTGGTCAGAAACCCCTTCACATCCGATCACCTCGATGGAGCTGGTCGCAGCCTGCCACCAGGTGGGCCTTGATCTCCGTCCGGACGGTGCGGACGCATTCCAGCTGGGGCGTTCCATGCCAGGGGAGCCGGTTGTGGACCGGATCTCGGCTCACGTTTGGGAAGGCCAAGTCACTCTCACCCCTTTTCCTCCGGACCAGGATCTAGCAGCTCGAGTGACGCGCCTCGCGGACGTCTTGAATGCTCGGATGCAGGGCGACGACGGTGAAATCTACGAGTGTGCTCCTGTTCTGCGTCCCGGACGCCGACGGCTCTGGCGGCGCCAGTAGCGGACAGGGGCTGCTGGACCGACTCCTGTCTCCGTCATTCCGTCGGAAGCCTGCACTGCCCCGGAGCACGGACAGGCGGAGGTGTGGCCCCCGGGCATGACAAAAGGCCCGAACCCACATCCGTGGGTTCGGGCCTTACCGATGTGCTGAGACATCACATGGTCGGGATGACAGGATTTGAACCTGCGACCTCGTCGTCCCGAACGACGCGCGCTACCAAGCTGCGCCACATCCCGTGAAGCGTCCGGCCTCGACCGGAAACAACTGCTTCATCATAGCCATCCCGTCCCGCGCGTGGGAAATCGAGGCCTCGCGGCCGTGTTGCACCGGAGCACGAGATCCTTCCGCGGACCGTTGACCGGGGGGCCGGCCCGTGCTTGCCTGAGCACAGAGCACCGTCGGTTCACGGGAGGGCGTCAGGGGACGTCCGGTCCGAGCAGGCACGGCGCCGTGTCCCGGGGGAGGGTCCGTGGAGCGACGAGCGACCAGCACAGGGCTCGTCCGGGCCGCGCTGGTAGTGCTTCTCTCGCTGATCGCGGGTGGTCCCGCCACGGCCCTTCCGGCAGGGCGCGACGGCACCGTCACGACGGAGGCGATCACCCGGGCCGTCACCGCCGAGCAGCTGGAGGGCCACTTGCGGGCCTTCCAGGACGCCGCGGACGCACACGGCGGCAACCGCGCCGTCGGCACCGCCGGCTACCGGGCGAGTGTCGACCACGTCGTCGAGCGGCTGCGGGCCGCCGGCTACCATCCCCGGGTGCAGGTCTTCACGGTCCCGTACGACGAGGAGCACGACGACGAGCATGGCCACGGGGACGGCGGGGACGCGGCCACGGGCCCTCGTGTCACGTACAACGTCCTGGCGGACACGGCCACGGGGGACCCGGCC
Organism: Kocuria sp. CH-021; assembly: GCF_049716185.1. Classification (NCBI taxonomy): domain Bacteria; kingdom Bacillati; phylum Actinomycetota; class Actinomycetes; order Micrococcales; family Micrococcaceae; genus Kocuria; species Kocuria sp. CH-021. The sequence continues at coordinate 65,246 of NZ_JBNAFK010000001.1, forward strand.
GGCACCGTGCTGCTCGGAGCGCACCTGGACAGCGTGCGGGAGAGCCCGGGACTCAACGACAACGGCTCCGGCGCCGCGGGCGTCCTCGCCGTCGCCGAGGCCCTGGCCGGCACCGACACGCGGAACAGGGTGCGCTTCGCCTGGTGGGGTGCGGAGGAGGTCGATTACAACGGCGCCGACCACTACGTCTCCGATCTCCGGGCCAACGACCCCGGGGCGTTCGACGACATCGCGCTGTACCTGAACCTCGACATGATCGGCTCTCCGAACTACGGGCGCTTCGTCTACGACGGCGACACGTCCGGGGGCGGCCGGCACGACGACTCCGTCGAGGCCCCGGCCGGATCGGAGGCCATCGAGGTGGCGTTCAGGGGCTACTTCGAGTCCGTGGCGATGGCCGCGGAGGAGGTGCCGCTCGACGACGGGAGCGATCACCTCGTGTTCGCCGAGGCCGGGATCCCCGTGGGCGGGCTCTTCACCGGCGACTCGGGCGAGAAGACGCGGCAGCAGGCGGAGTGGTACGGCGGCGAGGCCGGCGCGGACTACGACCCCTGCTACCACTCCGCCTGCGACGACATGGACAACGTCGACCTCCAGGTCCTCGAGGAGATGAGCGACGCCACGGCCGCGGTCGTCCTGGGCTTCGCGTCGTCCACGATCGACGACGGGGCGCCGCTGCGTCCCCCGGACGGGTGGCCTCGCCGCAGCGCGTTCGAGGAACTCCGGCCGGTGCTCACAACCCTCGTGGGCTTGGGCGTGGTCGCCGCGGTGGCCGGCGGGGTGGCCGTCGCCGTGCGGCGCCGCGCCCGCGTGCGGCGGTGAGCCGGGGTGGTCTGAGCTGTGGGTCGATCAGTGGACAAAAGTTATTGACTGCCCAGTAACCCATTTGTGAGCATAAGCAAATCCGAGTCATCCCTCGATGACTGTGAACCGCGTCACGGTCGGGTCACCTCCCGGCCGCCGCTCACCTGGAGGTTCCATGCCCGTCCGCACGCCCAGTCACTGGATCACCTCGGCCGCCCTGGCCGGCGCCCTGACCCTCACGGCGACCAGTGCCGTCGCGGCCCCCACCCGCGACAACAGCAACAACAACGCCACCCACAAGATCACCCAGGCCGTCTCCCAGCAGAAGCTCGTGCAGCACCTGAGCGCCTTCCAAGCAATCGCGGAGGCCAACGACGGCAACCGCGCCTCGGGCACCTCCGGCTACCAGGCCAGCGTCGACTACGTCGTCCAGAAGCTGCAGGCGGCCGGCTACACCCCGGAGGTCCAGGAGTTCACCTTCCCGTACTTCCAGGAGGTCAGCCCGGCCACGGTCAGCGCGGACGGCACGCAGCTCGCCGCCGAGGACGTCGCCGTGATGACCTACTCCGGCACCGGATCGGTCACCGCTCCGGTCCAGGCCGTGGACACCGACGGCACCGCCGGCGCCTCGACCAGCGGCTGCGAGGCCGCGGACTTCGCGGACTTCGTGCCGGGCAACGTCGCCCTGATCCAGCGGGGCGCCTGCTCCTTCGCGGCCAAGGCTGCCAACGCGGAGGCCGCCGGCGCGAGCGCCGTGCTGATCTTCAACAGCGGGGCGCCCGGCAGCGAGGGACTCCTCAACGGCACCCTCGGCTCCCCGGAGGCGACCACCCTCCCGACGGTGGGGCTCAGCCACCAGGCCGGCGTGGACCTGCTGGACGCCACGGACGTCACGGTCGCCACGGACACCGTCTCGGCGACCCGCACCACCTACAACGTCCTCGCCGAGACCGGCACGGGCGACCCCGAGAACACGGTGGTGGTCGGCGCGCACCTGGACGGCGTGCTCGAGGGCGCCGGCATCAGCGACAACGGCACCGGGTCGGCGGGCATCCTCGCCATCGCGGAGGCCATGGCCAAGACGAAGACCGAGAACAACGTCCGCTTCGCCTGGTGGGGCGCGGAGGAGCTCGGCCTGCTGGGCGCCGAGCACTACGTGGCCGATCTGCAGGCGAACGATCCCGGCGCGCTCGAGGACATCGCGCTGTACCTGAACTTCGACATGATCGGGTCCCCGAACTACGGGCGCTTCGTCTACGACGGCGACGCCTCCACCTTCGACCCCGGTGACACGAACGTCCCCGCGGGCTCCGGTGCGATCGAGGCGGCGTTCCACGAGCACTTCGCCTCCGTGGGACTGGCCTCGGGCGACACCGAGTTCAGCGGCCGCAGCGACTACGGGCCCTTCATCGAGGTCGGCGTGCCCTCCGGCGGTCTGTTCACGGGCGCCGAGGGTGTGAAGACCGAGGAGCAGGCCGCGCTGTTCGGCGGCCAGGCGGGTGTGGCCTACGACTCCTGCTACCACTCGGCCTGCGACGACATCACGAACGTCGACCTCCAGGGCATGGAGGAGATGTCCGACGCCGCCGCCGCCGTCGTCCTCCGGTACGCGATGTCCACGCACGACGTCAACGGCGAGGGCGAGCCCTACAAGCAGAAGGGCAAGGGCGCCGTCGGCCACCCCAAGGGCAACGACCGCGGCCACGGCCCGCACTCCGAGCACGGTCGCGGCCACGGCCACGGCCACGGCCACGACAAGGCGGCCGCCTGACGGCCTCCGCGCACGGATGCTCCACGGCCCCGCCCCCGGCAGTTCACGCCGGGGGCGGGGCCGTTCCGTTCGCCACAATCCGTCCGGTCGTTGTGCCGCCGACCGGCAGCTGGGATTCTGTGCACATCGCTCCATCAGCTCGATGAAGCCGCTGTCCGGGTCGAGCCCCCGATCGGCCCCTGCCGAGGGAGATCCCATGCGCCACCGCACCCATCACCACCGGACCGTGGCCGCCGCAGCGGCCCGCACGCTGTTCAGCACCGGCGCCGAGCGCGCCGGACTCCCGATCGCCGGCGCCCCGACGAACGACGACGTGGCCGCCGCCGCAGAACCGACCGCCGCGGAGTGGTCCCGGTGACCGCGGCAGAGGTGCCCTCCGACAAGGTGCTGGAGCACCTCGAGGTGTTCCAGGCCATCGCCAACGCCAACAGCGGCAACCGGGCCTCGGGCACGCCCGGCTACCGGGGCAGCGTGGACTACGTGGTCGGCCGGCTGCGGGCCGCCGGCTACGCCCCGCGGGTGCAGAGTTTCGAGTTCCCCTTCTTCCAGGCCACCGGCCCGGCCACGGTCAGCGCGGGCGGCCGGCAGCTGCCCGCGGAGGACGTCGCGGTCATGACCTACTCCGGCTCCGGCACCGTGACCGCCACGGTGCAGGCCGTGGGGACCGCCGGAGAGCCTGCCGCGAGCACCAGCGGGTGCGAGGCCGGGGACTTCGCCGACTTCGTGCCGGGGAACATCGCGCTGCTCCAGCGGGGCACGTGCGCCTTCGGGACGAAGGCCGCCCACGCGGCGGCCGCCGGTGCGGCCGCGGTGCTGATCTTCAACACGGGCCTGCCCGGGGAGGAGGGCGTGGTCACCGGGACCCTCGGCGCACCGGGGGCGGCGACGATCCCCGTGGTCGGCCTCAGCCACGCCGCCGGCAGGGCGCTGCTCGGCGGGGGCGAGGTGACGGTGAGCACCCGGACCGTCTCCGAGAGCCGGGAGACCTTCAACGTCCTCGCCGAGACGAGCACGGGGAACCCGGAGCGCACGGTCATGGTGGGCGCCCACCTGGACAGCGTCCCGGAGGGACCGGGGATCAACGACAACGCCTCCGGGTCCGCGGGGATCCTGGCCGTCGCCGAGGCGCTCGCGGGCACGGAGACCGCCAACGCCGTGCGCTTCGCCTGGTGGGGTGCCGAGGAGCTCGGTCTGCTCGGGTCCCGGCACTACGTCACGGACCTCAAGGCCAACGACGCCGCGACGCTGGAGAAGGTGGCCCTGTACCTGAACTTCGACATGATCGGCTCCCCGAACCACGGCCGCTTCGTCTACGACGGCGACGCCTCGGCGTTCGGCCCGGAGGACGGGTCGGTGCCCGCCCCGGCGGGCTCCGCCGCGATCGAGGCGGCCTTCCACGAGCACTTCGGCTCCGTGGGGCTCGCCTCGGGGGAGACCGAGTTCAGCGGCCGCAGCGACTACGGGCCCTTCATCGAGGTCGGCGTGCCCTCCGGCGGGCTCTTCACCGGCGCCGAGGGGATCAAGACCGTGGAGCAGGCCGCACTGTTCGGCGGCCGGGCCGGCATCGGCTACGACTTCTGCTACCACGCGGCGTGCGACGACCTCAGCAACATCGATCTCCGGACGCTGGACGAGATGACCGCGGCGGCCTCCGCCGTGGTCCGGCGCTTCGCCGACTCCGCCCTGGACCTCGAGGAGGAGGGGCAGCGGCTGCGCACCGCCGTGGGACCGATCCCGGCCGCCACGGTGGACCAGGGCCACGGCCCCAGCAACGCCGCCGAAGAGCGGTCGGCGCAGTGAGGAGATCGCAGGTGAGAAGCTTCCGTGCGGCCGGCCCGGTCCGGGTCCCCGGCCGCGACGGGGCCACCGCCTGACGGCCCCGCCCCGGTGCTCCGGGACCGGGGCGGGGCCGTTCCCTTTCCCAAAAACGGTCCGGCCATTGTGCCTCTGACCTGGAGCTGAGATCCTGTGCGCAGCGCTCCACCCGTCCGGCGGAGCCGATGACGGACACGGTCGAGCCCCCGATCGGCCCCCGGCCCCGGGAGGACCCATGCCGCACCGCTCACCCCGCCGTTGGACCGTGGCCGCCGCCCTGGCCGGGACCCTGGCCTTCGCGGTGCCGAACGCCGTCGCGGCGCCTCCGGGACCGGACGACGACGCCGGCACGGCCGCCGGGCCCGCCGTGGACGTGCCGCCGGAGCAGGTGCTGGAGCACCTCGAGGTGCTCCAGGCCGTCGCCTACGCCAACAGCGGCAACCGGGCCTCGGGCACGCCCGGCCACCGGGGCAGCGTGGACTACGTGGTCGGCCGGCTGCGGGCCGCCGGCTACGCGCCGCGCGTGCAGGGCTTCGACTTCCCCTTCTTCCAGGAGGTCGTCCCAACGACCGTCGCCGTGCCCGGGCCGGGCGGTGTCCCGCGCACCCTGACCGCCGAGGAGGCGGCCGTGATGGTCTACTCCGGCTCCGGCACGGTGACCGCCCCGGTGCAGGCCGTGGACACCACCGGCGCCCGGGAGGCGAGCACCAGCGGCTGCGAGACCGAGGACTTCGCCGGCTTCACCGCGGGCAACATCGCGCTGCTCCAGCGCGGCACGTGCACCTTCGGCGTGAAGGCCGCCAACGCGCAGGCGGCCGGGGCCTCCGCCGTGCTGATCTTCAACACGGGCCTGCCCGGGGAGGAGGGCGTGGTCGCCGGCACGCTGGGGGAGCCCGGTGCCACGACCCTGCCGGTGGTCGGGCTCAGCCACGCCGCCGGGACCACCCTGCTGGGCGGGGCCGAGGTGACCGTGACGGCGCAGACGGTCTCCGAGAACCGCCGCACCTTCAACGTCCTCGCCGAGACGAGCACGGGCGACCCCGGGAACACGGTGATGGTCGGCGCCCACCTGGACAGCGTGCCCGAGGGCGCGGGGATCAACGACAACGGCTCGGGCTCCGCGGGGATCCTGGCCGTCGCCGAGGCGCTCGCGGACACGGAGACCGCGAACCGCGTGCGCTTCGCCTGGTGGGGCGCGGAGGAGTTCGGTCTGCGCGGCTCCGAGCACTACGTCGCGGACCTCAAGGCGAACGATCCCGCCGCACTGGAGAGCATCGCGCTGTACCTGAACTTCGACATGATCGGCTCCCCGAACTACGGGCGCTTCGTCTACGACGGCGACCACTCCGCGTTCCCGCCCGTGCAGGGCCCCGAGGGACCCGTCACCGCCCCGGAGGGCTCGGCCGCGATCGAGGCGGCCTTCCACGAGCACTTCGGCTCCGTGGGCCTGGCCTCGGGCGAGACCGAGTTCAGCGGCCGCAGCGACTACGGGCCGTTCATCGCCGAGGGCGTTCCCTCCGGCGGGCTCTTCACCGGCGCCGAGGGGATCAAGACCGCGGAGCAGGCCGCGCTCTTCGGCGGCCGGGCCGGGGTCGCCTACGACTTCTGCTACCACGGCGCGTGCGACGACCTGGCCAACGTCGACGTCCGGGGACTCGACGAGATGACCGACGCGGCGGCCGCCGTGATCACGCGCTTCGCCGCCTCCACCGGAGAGCTCACCGGCACGGACGGGACCGGGCAGCAGCGGGAGGCCCAGCTCCCGCTCGGTCCCGCGACCGTGGACCAGGGCGACGGCCCGCACAGCGCCGCCACGGTGCCGGACGAGCAGTGAGAGCGGCCCGCGCCGTGGTTTTCCTCCGCAACTTCGCTGTCGTCGGGAGCGGCCGGCGTTCCACACTGGAGGGATGACTCCCCTCCGGAACACCTGTGCCGTGCTGACCTGCGCCGTCCTCCTGACGGGCACCGGCCCCGCCGCGGCGGCCGAGGCCCCGGTGGACTCCCCGCAGGAGTGGACGCAGTACCGGCTCACCCCCGAGAAGAACCCCGTGATCGAGACCGACGGCTCGGCGGTCCCCGCCGAGGACGGCTTCGAGCTGCCCGACGAGGTCCGTGCCACGCCCGTGGTCGTGGGGGACCGGCTCTACGTGGGCACCCACGGCAGCGGCACCCTGCACGCCTTCGACCTCGCGACCGGTGAGCAGCTCTGGCAGGCCCAGGCCCCGAACTGGATCCACTCCGAGATGCTCGTCTCCGAGGGCACCGTCTACGTCGGCTACGGGGACCGCGGCCAGGAGCGCGGGGACGGGCTGCGCGGCGACGGCCCCGGCGGGGTGCTCGCGCTGGACGCCGGGACGGGCGAGCAGAAGTGGGCGTATCCCGTGGACGGCCACGTCATGCCGACCCCCGTGCTGCACGACGGCCGGATCCACGCCGCGACCGGGGACCGGCACCTGCACGTGATCGACGCCGCGACGGGGGAGGGGCTCGAGCGGGTGGACGTCGGGGCGGTCATGAGCATGTCCGCCCCGGCCGCCGCCGAGGGCATGCTCTACGCCGGGGCGTTCGACGGCGGGCCGAAGGTGATCGGCTACGACATGGACGCCCGGGAGCTGACCTGGTCCACCGCGATGCCGGACGTGCAGTCGGGCCTCGACGACGTCCCGCCGGCGGTCTCCGAGGGCGTCGTGGTCACGACCTCGCACCGGGACATCGTGCCGGCGCAGCAGCTCGAGCACTGGGCCCACGGACTCTCCGCCGACACCGGCGAGGTGCTCTGGGAGGTGCACCTGGGCGACGGCCCGTTCGTGCCCAACAACAAGTCCGGGGCCCCGGTGGTCGCGGACGGCGTGGTGTACGTGGGCAGCCCCACCGCCCAGAAGCTCTACGCCCTGGACCTCGAGACGGGCGAGGAGCGGTGGTCCCACGACTCCGGGCCCGTCAAGGCGCCGCCCGTGGTGGTCGACGGGCACGTGGTGTACACGACCACCCAGGGGGAGATCGGCGCCGTCGACACCGGCACGGGGGCGCTCGCGGGCAGCCGGCAACTCTCCGACGAGCCGCTGGCCCCCGCCGGGCCCGTCGTCGTCGACGACGTGCTGCTGGTGCCCGGCCAGGACGGCAGGGTCCACGCCCTGGACCTCGCCGAGCTGACCGGGGACACCGGCGCGGAGGAGACCCCGGCCGCCGGCGCGGACAGCACGGCGGAGGCGGGCGACGGCGCCGCGGCCGGCACCGGGGACGACGCGGCGGCGGACACCGACGCGGTGGGCGGAGGAGCGCTCGGCCCGGCGGTCGCGGGTCTGCTCGCCGTCGGCCTGCTCGGTGCGCTGGCGGTCCTCCTCGTGCGCCGCCGCCGCGGCCCCGCGACCGATTGATCACCCGCCCGGCGGGTGGAAGGGTGGGGCCATGACTGCTCCCCGGACCCCCGACCCCTCCGCGCCGGCACGGCGCGGCGTCCTGTTCGACGTCGACGGCACCCTCATCGACTCGAGCTACCTGCACACCGTCGCCTGGTGGCACGCCTTCAACCAGGCCGGCCACGACGTCCCCATGCACCGCATCCACCGGCTCATCGGCATGGGCTCGGAGCAGCTGATCGACGAGCTGCTGCCCGCCGACCGGGACCGGGACGAGGACGACGCCATCGGCGCCGCCCACGGGGCCCTGTTCTCCGTGCACTGGCCGGGGCTCAAGCCCACCCGGGGCGCCGCGGAGCTGCTGCGCCGCTGCGCCGACGCCGGCCTCGTGGTGGTGCTGGCGTCGTCGTCGAACGTCACCGAGGTCGCCGCCATGCGGGAGGCCCTCGGCTCCGACGACCTGCTCGCGGCGGTCACCACCGCCACCGACGCCGAGCAGAGCAAGCCCGCCCCCGACATCTTCGCCGCGGCGCTGGAGACGGGGAACCTGCGCCCCGAGGACGCGATCGTGGTGGGGGACGCCCGCTGGGACGTCGAGTCCGCGTGGCAGCTCGGCCTCGACGCCGTGTGCCTGACGAGCGGCGGGATCAGCGAGACGGAGCTGCGCGAGGCCGGGGCCGTGGCCGTCTACGCGGACCCGCAGGCCCTGCTGGACGACTTCGAGAACAGCCCCCTGGGCCGGCTCGCCGACAACGGCTGAGCCGGCGCCGGCCTCAGAGCCGGACCACCATCTTCCCGGTGTTGGCGCCGGCGAGCAGGTCGATGAACGCCTGCGGGGCGTCGTCGAGGCCCTCGCGGACGGTCTCGTCCCAGACGATCTCGCCGGCGGCCAGCCAGCCGGCCATCCTCTCGCGGAACTCCGGGCCCAGGTCCTGGTGACCGCTCACCAGGAAGCCCTGCAGGCTCAGCTGCTTGCCGATCGCCAGCGCCAGGTTGCGCGGCGCGGCCGGGGGCTCGGTCGCGTTGTACTGCGAGATCGCCCCGCACAGGCACACCCGGCCGTGGGTGTTCAGCGCGGAGATCGCGGCTTCCAGGTGCTCGCCGCCCACGTTGTCGAAGTACACGTCGATGCCCTCGGGCGCCGCGCGCCGCAGCTGGGGGAGGACCGGGCCGTCGTGGTAGTCGAAGGCGGCGTCGAAGCCGAGCTCCAGCAGGCGGGCGACCTTCTCCGGCGAGCCGGCGCTGCCCACCACGCGCTCGGCCCCGCTGAGCCGTGCGATCTGGCCGACCAGCGAGCCGACGGCCCCGGCGGCGCCGGAGACGAACACCGTGTCCCCGGGCCGGAACCGCGCGGCCGCCATGAGCCCGGCGTACGCCGTGAGCCCCGGCATGCCGAGCACCCCGAGGTAGGCGGAACCGGGGGCCAGCGCGGGGTCCACCACGGTGGCGGAGCCGGCGTCGAGCAGCGCGTGCTCGCGCCACCCGGCCCCGTGCAGCACCGTGGCGCCCACGGGCAGCTCGGGGGCGGACGAGGCGACGACCTCGCCCACGGCGCCGCCGTCGAGCGGGCGGTCCACCTGGAACGGCGGGACGTAGGACTTCACGTCGTTCATCCGGCCGCGCATGTACGGGTCCACGGACATCCAGCGGTTGGCGACCACGACCTGCCCGGGGCCGGGCTCGGGCAGTGCGACCTCCTCGAGCCGGAAGTTCTCGGGCACGGGGGCGCCGTCGGGGCGGGAGGCGAGCACGATCTGGCGGGTGCTGGTGGGCGGGGTCATCGGTTCTCCTGAGGGGACGAGAGGTGCGGGGAAGAAAGGGGGACGGGGGATCAGTCCTCGGCGACGGTCACGCGGACGTCGACGTTGCCGCGGGTGGCGTTCGAGTACGGGCACACCTGGTGGGCCCTCTCGGCCAGCGACTGCGCGGTGTCCTGGTCGAGGTCGGGGAGCACGACCTCCAGGGTGACCTCGAGGCCGAAGCCGCCCTGGCCGTTGCCGCCGATGCCCACGCGGGCGCCGACGCTGGAGTCGCCGAGCCGGACCTTCTCCTGCCGGGCCACCATCTGCAGGGCGGAGTGGAAGCACGCCGCGTAGCCGGCGGCGAAGAGCTGCTCGGGGTTCGCGCCGTCCCCGGAGCCGCCCATCTCCTGCGGGACGGCCAGGCCCAGGTCGATCCGGCCGTCGGTGGTGCGGGTGCGGCCGTTGCGGCCGGAGCCGGTGGCGAGGGCCTCGGCGGTGTAGACGGTGTCCATGCTGGTCACTCCTGGATGTCGGTGCTGTGGGTACGGGTGGTGGTCGTGCTGTCCTCGTCGGCGGGGGCGCCGATCCTGCGGGCCAGATCGCGCAGCGTCGTCATCTCGGCGGCGGTCAGCCCCGAGGCCTCCAGGACCCGCCGCTGCACGGCCGGGGCGCGCTCGCGCAGCCGGTGGCCGGCCGGGGTGAGGTGGACGGTGACCCGCCGTTCGTCGTCGTGGCCCCGGCGGCGCTCGAGCAGGCCGCCGGTCTCCATCCGCTTCAGCAGCGGGGAGAGGGTGCCGCTGTCCAGGCGCAGGCGGGAGCCGAGGGCCGAGACGGTCTGGCCGTCCTCCTCCCACAGCGCGAGCAGCGCGAGGTACTGCGGATAGGTCAGGCCGAGCTCCGCCAGCGGCTCGCGGTAGGCCGCGGTCGTGGCCCGGGAGGCGGCGTAGAGCGCGAAGCACAGCTGCGCGTCGAGCCGGAGGTCTGCGTCCATGCCCTCATGGTGGCACAGCTTTCAGTTGGGCACAACTCAGTTGTGCACAACCTATCGAAGGGGGCGGTCAGCGGGTCGCCTCCTCCAGGTGCTCGAGCACGTGCCGGTACGGGTGCCCGGTGGCCTCCGTCAGGCCCTGCTCGCACGTGCGGTTGAGCGACGCGTAGGCGTCGAAGCGGCGCCCGGTCACCTCACGGGCCTCCGCGGCGGTGGCCGAGGCCGTGAGCTCGGGGTGCAGCATGCCGCGGTCCCCGGCGTAGCCGCAGCAGCCCCAGTCCGCCGGCACCACCACGTCGCCGCTGATCGCCCGGGCCAGGGTCTCGAAGGCACCGGTGGCGCCCAGGTGCACGCTCGAGCACGTGGGGTGCAGGGCCATCGAGCCGATCGGCCGGCTCACGGTCAGCCGCCCCAGCACCCTGTCCGCCACGAACTCCACCGCGTCCACGAACCGCAGCGCGTGGTACTCGCTGGACGCCGCCGCCAGCTCCGCCATGGTCTCCAGGCCCTCGGTGCAGGACGCGGCGTCGCAGACGACCGGCAGCTCGCCCTCGCGGGTCGCGGCCCACAGGCCCGCCAGCGTCCGCTCCGACATCGTGGCGTACCCCGTGGGCAGGCCCTTGGACTTCCACGGCGTCCCGCAGCACAGGTTCCCGATGCCCTCGGGGACCGTCACGTGCACTCCCGCGCGGTCGCACAGGGCGAGGAACGCCTCGGAGGCGGTCAGGGCCCCGCCGTCCCCGGACCGGGCGGCCGTGCCGAACATCGCGTTGATGCACGCCGGGAAGAACACGGCCTCCGCGGCCGGGTCCTGCCGCCGCGGACGGGGCGGGCCGCCGGCGGGCAGTGCGTCCTGGTACTGCGGCACGTGCTCGGCGCCCAGCACGGCCCGGGCCGCGGCGGTCGCGGTGGCCGGCAGCACGGTGGGCAGGGCCTTGGCGGCGGTCAGGCCGAGGCCCGCCCCCGTCGTCGTCGCCCCCCACGCCCTCGCCGCCGCGCCCCAGCCGGCGTCCGCGACCCGGCTGTGGTCCTCGGCGCGCAGCCGGCGCACGAGGTCGCCCGTGTTGATCAGCACGGGGCAGGCCGTCACGCACATCCCGTCCACCGCGCACGTCTGCAGGCCCTCGTAGTCGTACTCGGCGCGCAGCCGGGCGGCGAGCTCGGCGTCCCCGCGCTCCTCGGCCGCCGCGATCTCCCGGCGGCCCACGATGCGCTGCCGCGGCGTGAGGGTGAGGTCCTTCGAGGGGCAGACCGGCTCGCAGTAGCCGCACTCCACGCACCGGTCCACCTCCTGCTCCACCGTGGGGGCGGTCTTGAGGTCCTGCACGTAGACCGCGGGGTCCTCGTTGAGCAGCACGCCCGGGTTCAGCAGCGCGCCCGGGTCCACGAGCCGCTTGAGCGCCACCATGACGTCGTAGAGCTCGTCCCCGTACTGCCGGCGCACGAACGGCGCCATGTTGCGCCCCGTGCCGTGCTCGGCCTTGAGCGAGCCGTGGTGGTCGAGGACCAGGGCCACCATGTCCTCGGTGAAGCGCTCGTAGCGGGCCAGCAGGTCCGGGCGGTCGAACTGCTCGTTGAGCATGAAGTGCACGTTGCCGTCCTTGGCGTGCCCGAAGATCACGGAGTCCCGGTAGCCGTGGGCGTCGAAGAGCTCCGTGAGCTGCTCGCACGTCTCGCCGAGCTCCGCGACGGGGACGACGACGTCCTCGAGCAGCGCGTTCGACCCGCTCGGCCGGGCCCCCGCCACCGTGGTGTAGAGGCCCTTGCGCACGGTCCACAGCGCGGCCCGCGCGGACCGGTCGTCCGTCAGGGCGGGCGGCGCCGCGAGGTCCAGGGTGCGGAACAGCTGCGCGGCGCCCGCGGAGAGCTCCCGCGCCTCCTCGCGCGTGCGGCCCTGGTACTCGACGAGCAGCGCCGCGTGGTCCTGGACGTCCACGTCGAGGATCTGCGCCGGGGCCAGGCCCGTGCGCTGGGAGACCTTCAGGGACGTGGCGTCGAGCAGCTCGACCGTGGCGGAGCGTGCCGCCACCAGCGCGGGGACGGTCCGGGTGGCCGCGGCGAGGTCCGGGAACACCAGCAGCCCGGTGGCGGCGAACGGCAGGATCTCCACCGTGCGGAGGACGGCCTCGGCCACGAAGCCCAGGGTGCCCTCGCTGCCGATCATCAGGTGCTCGAGGATCCGCGCCGGCTCGTCGTGGTCCAGGAAGGAGTTGAGGCCGTAGCCCATGGTGTTCTTCATCGAGAACTGCCGCTGGACCGTGCGCACCGAGCCGGGGTTGCCGCGCACCCGGTCCCGCAGCCGCAGCAGGCCCTCGTGCAGGCCGGGCTCGAGCTCCCGCAGCCGCCGGTCGGCGTCCGGGTCCGCGGTGTCCACCCGGGTCCCGGAGGGCAGGACGAACACCATGGACTCGAGCGTGCGGTACGTGTTCGCCTCGGTCCCGCACGCCATGCCCGAGGAGTTGTTGGCCACCACGCCGCCGATCGTGCACGCGGCCTCGCTCGCCGGGTCCGGCCCCAGCCGGCGCCCGTGCGGGGCCAGCCGGGCGTTGACCTGCCGGACCGTGGCCCCCGGCTGGACGCGGACCCGCCGGCCGCCGTCCAGCACCTCGATCTCCCGGAAGTTCCGGCGGACGTCGACCAGCACCTGGTCCGTCACGGACTGCCCGGACAGTGAGGTCCCGCCGGAGCGGAAGGTCAGGCCCAGGCCATGGCGGGCCGCCGTCCGGAAGAGTGCGCCCATGTCCGCGGCCGAGCGCGGGCGCACCACGGCGGCGGGCTGGAGCAGGTAGTGCGAGGCGTCGTGGGCCAGGGCGCGGTGCTCGAGCTCCGAGGTCACCACTGCGTCGCGGCCGCAGCTGCTCCGGAGCTCCTCCAGCAGCTCCGCGGGAACGGGGGCGGGGTCGGGGGAGCGGCGGGTGCTCGGGGCGGTCATGGGGTCTCCTGACGGGGAGTCGGGGCGGCCGGTGTGGTCCGTGCCACATCTTATGGTAGGACCACAGGTCCGCGCGCGGCTCCCGCCCGGCGGAGCCGCCCGCGACCACGCCCCCCGCCCGGACCGGAGCGGGGGGGATTGTGGGCGGCGCCGATATGGGGGAAGCTCGGGCCACGGGCCGCAGTGCCCTGGAACCGACTCCCGGAGGAGACCACCATGGACCCCATCTGCCCCTCCTGCGGCGGACCCCTGCGCCAGATCCCCGAGGACCAGTGGCCCGAGGGCGGGCCCGTCCCCGAGGGCACGGTCGAGATGTACCTGTGCGACGAGACCAACCACCGGATCATCGTGGCGGTCCCCGAGATTTCCGGGTGAACCGCCCGGAGCCGGACGTCCGGAGGGTCGTGGTGGTGCACGGCTACGATGCCGCCCCCGACCAGCACTGGTTCCCGTGGCTGCGCGACCGGCTGACCGCCGAGGGCGTGCGGACGGACGTCGTGGAGCTCCCGGAGCCGTCCTTCCCGGAGGCCGGGGCGTGGCTGGCCGCCGTGGCGCGGGCGGTGGGGGAACCGGACCGGCACACCCACCTGGTCGGTCACAGCCTCGGCTGCGTCACCCTCCTGCGCCACCTCGCCGGTCTGCCCCGGCCCTGGGAGCTGGGCGGGCTGGTGCTCGTGGCCGGCTTCACGGGACCGCTCGGGTCCGTGCCGCTGCTGGACGGGTTCCTCGCCGAGGACGTGGACGTCTCCGCGGTGCGCGCGCACGCCCGGCGCCGGCTGGTGCTGCGCTCCGACGACGACCCGACCGTGCCGGCGGCCGCCACCGAGGCACTCGCCGAGCGCCTCGGCGCCCCGGTGCGGGTGGTGCCCGGGGCCGGGCACTTCTGCGGCTCCGACGGCGTCACCCGCCTGCCTGCCGTGCTCGACGCCCTGGTGCCGCGCGGCGGTCCCGGGGCCGCGGCGCGCGCGGAGACCGGGGGCCCGCTCAGTCCGTGAGCGTCAGCAGCACGGCCTCCGGCGGGCAGAACAGCCGGATCGGGGCGAAGCGGGACGTGCCCAGGCCCGCCGAGACGTTGACCGGCACCCCGCCCTGGGTGATGAGCCCCTTGCAGCGCTCCGGCTCGAGGTCGCAGTTGCTGACCAGCGCCCGCCCGCCCGGCAGGCAGACCTGCCCGCCGTGCGTGTGCCCCGCCAGCACGAGCTGCGCGCCGTCCGCGGCGAAGCGGTCCAGGGTCCGCAGGTAGGGGGCGTGCGCCACCCCGAGGCGCAGGTCCGCCGTCGCGGGGTCCCCGAAGCCGGGGTGCCGGTCGTAGCCCAGGTGCGGGTCGTCCACCCCGGAGAGGTCCAGGGTCAGGCCCGCGACCTCCATCCGCGCGGCGCGGTTGATCAGCGGCGTCCAGCCGGCGGCGTCGAACGCGTCGTGCATGTCCTGGGTGGGCAGCCGGGGCGCCTCGTCCCGCCCCTCCCCGGAGGTGTCGCGCCACAGGTAGCGGAACGGGTTCTTGGGCCGCGGCGCGAAGTAGCAGTTGGACCCGGGAACGTAGGCCCCGGGGAAGCGGAACAGCGGCTCGAGGACGTCCAGCAGCCACGGCAGGGCCCCGGGGTGGGAGAGGTTGTCCCCGGTGTCCACCACGAGGTCCGGCTCCAGGTCCGCGAGCGAGTGCACGAACCGGCGCACCGCGCGCTGGCCCGGCCACACGTGCAGGTCGGACAGGTGCAGGATCCGCAGCGGCGCGCTGCCCTGGGGCAGCAGCCGGAGCCGCTCCGTGCGCAGCTGGAAGCGGCGGCGCTCGACGACGACGCCCCACGCGCCGAGGCCCGCCGCCGTGGCGGCACCGGCGGCCGTCACGGCGGCGGCGGTCCGCAGGGCGGGCGCGGGCGTGCTCCGGGGGGTGTGCACGGGATCCATCGACGCTGCCGGGATCAGCCGGGCTCCGAGGTGCCGTTGCGGCCCTCGAGCACGTCGTCGTCGGGCTCCTCGAACTTGTCCGTGTCGTAGTCCCGCGCCACCTCGCGCATGAACCGCTGCCACTGGCCGCCGGCGTAGGTGGAGCCGTCCACCCAGTCGTCGCCCTCGGTGCGCTCGCCGCCGATGGACAGCCCGTTCAGGGACCGGGAGCCGAACTCGTAGTTGCCGACCCACGACGCGGTGGCCAGGCCCTGGGTGTAGCCCACCATCCAGGTCTGGGTCGAGTTGTCCGTGGTGCCCGTCTTGGCCGCGGAGGCGCCCGGCAGGCCGATCTCCCGCTGCCAGCCCGAGCCGCGGATCAGGGTCTGGTTGAGCGCGAAGTTCACGCCGTCGGCCACGTCCTCGCTGATGACGCGCTCGCAGGACGTCTCGGGGATGTCGTACTCCTTGCCCGTGTAGTCCACGACCCGCTCGAGGGCGCGCGGCTCGCACATCTCGCCGCGGTTGGCGAACGCGGAGTAGGCCCGGGCCATGGTCATCGGGGAGATGTCCACGGAACCGCCCAGCAGGGACGCCAGGACCGTGGTGTCCACGGGCTCGCCGTTCTTGCCGTTGACGATGCCCAGCGACTCGGAGATCTCGCCGATGTCGCACAGGTCGAGGTCCTCCGCCATCGCGTAGATCGCGGTGTTGATCGAGTTGTACAGGCCGAAGTCGGCCTCCATCTCCCGGGTGTAGCCGGGCTCCGCGTTCTGGATCTCGAAGCCCTCGCCGTTGTTGCCGGGCTCGATCTTGTAGCCGCGCTCCAGGCAGGACGCGTCCCACCGGTGGTCGGCGGGCCACTTGGTCCGGGTGGCGTCGATCTCGTCCTCGGCGCCGTTGCCGGCGTCGAGCCAGGCGGCGTAGGTCAGCGGCTTGTACGTCGAGCCGACCTGGAAGCCGCCGGCCCCGCCCATCCACGAGTCCACGTTGAAGTTGTACGTGGTGTTGGAGTCGCCCTCCGCCGTGGAGTAGTAGGTGTTCTGCGCCATCGCCACGATGTCCCCGTTGGAGGGCTCGAGGGAGACGAGCGCGGTGGAGACGTTGTCCGGGTTGTCGTCCCGGGGCTGGGTCTCGTTGACCGCCTCCTGGGCCGCGCGCTGGGCCTCGATGTCGAGCGTGGTGGTGATGGTGAGCCCGCCGAGCTGCAGGGTCTTGAGCCGCTCCTCGGGGGTCTCGCCGAACGCCGAGTCCTGGAGGATGGAGTTCTCCACGTAGTCGCAGAAGTAGGGGGCGATCTCGGCGGCCGTGCACCCGGAGTTCGTGGGATTGAGGTCCACCTCGATCGGCTCGGCGGCCGCGGCCGCGTGCTCCTCCGGGGTGATCGCGCCGGTGGTGAGCATCGTGTCCAGCACGATGTTGCGCCGCTCCGTGGCGGCCTCCGGGTTCGCGGCGGGGTCGTAGTAGTTGGGGGACTGCACCATTCCGGCCAGCACGGCGGACTGGGCGATGCTCAGCTCGGACGCGGGGATGCCCCAGTAGTACTGGGCCGCCGCCTCCACGCCGTAGTTCTGCCCGCCGAAGAGCACCATGTTGAGGTAGCCCTCGAGGATCTGGTCCTTGCTCAGCTCCTGCTCCATGGACAGGGCGAGCTTGATCTCCTTGATCTTGTCCGTGTACCCCTTGTCGGCGCCGATGGTCGTGGCCTCCTCACCGGCCCGCACCTGCGAGTCGATGAGCAGGTTGTTCACGTACTGCTGCGTGATGGTCGACGCGCCCTGGCGGGCGTCCGGGCGGATGATGTTGTTGCCCAGGGCGCGCAGTATGCCGCCGAGGTCCACGCCGCCGTGCTCGTAGAAGTCGCGGTCCTCGATGGCGAGGATCGCGGCCTCCATGTGCGGGGAGATCTCGTCCAGGCTCACGGGGGTGCGGTTCTGCGCGTAGAACGTGGCGATCTCCGTCCCGTCCCGGGACACCACGGTGGAGGCGCGCGACATCGGCCCCGCCTCCATCTGGGCCGGGAGGTCCTTGAACCACCCGATGGAGGCGTTCGCGGCGAGGCCCGTGGCGGCTGCGGGGGGGACCAGGAGACCGGCGGCCACGATGCCGGCAACGATGCTCGTGGCGATGAACGCGACGACGTTGCCCAGGGCCGACGGTGCCTGCGCGGCAGGGTACTTGCGGGAAGCCATTCGGACAGTCTACAAGCGCGAACCCGGCCGCGGCCTGTGTGCCGCCCGTCACGGCGGAGCGCGTCCGGGCGTTCGTGGCTACGCTGGGGCCATGACTACCTGGGAATACGCCACCGTGCCGCTCATGATCCACGCCACCAAGCAGATCCTCGACAACTGGGGCGACGACGGGTGGGAGCTCGTCACCGTGCTGCCCGGCTCCACCCCCGCCGACGTCCCGGCCGGCAACGTGAACGCGCCCGTCCAGACCAACCCCATCGCCTACTTCAAGCGCCCCAAGGGCTGACGGCCCGACGCCGCCGCCCCCGAGAACCCCGGAGGACTTCCATGCGCAACGGCTCCGCCGTCGAAACCCGCATCGCCGAGCTCGGCCTCGAGCTCCCGGCGGTCGCGGCCCCCGTGGCCGCCTACGTGCCCGCCGTGGTCACCGGCTCGTGGGTGCACACCTCGGGCCAGCTGCCCTTCGTGGACGGGCAGCTGCCCGCCACCGGCAAGGTGTCCGCGTCCGGGGCGGCGGGCACCGTCTCCCCGGAGGACGCCCACGAGCTCGCGGCCCGCGCCGCCCTCAACGCCGTGGCCGCGGTCAAGGAGGCCGTCGGGGACCTGGACCGGGTGGTCCGGGTCGTCAAGGTCGTGGGCTTCGTCGCCTCCGACCCCGGCTTCACCGGCCAGCCCGGCGTGATCAACGGCGCCTCGGAGCTGCTGGGCCGGATCTTCGGCGACGCGGGGGTGCACGCCCGCTCCGCGGTGGGCGTGGCGGTCCTGCCGCTCGACGCGCCGGTCGAGGTGGAGCTCGTTGCCGAGTTCCGCTGAACCGCCGGTCCCGTCCCCGCGGACGGGGCGCCTGCCCGTGGTGCGCTGGTTCGAGATCCCGGAGGGCCAGCGCGAGGCCGCGCAGGCGTGGCTCGAGCGCGGCGCCGGCATCCCGGGCAGCGCCCCCTCGCCGGCCGCCGCCGTGGTGTTCGTGCGGGACGGCGAGCACGGCGTGGAGACCTACCTCACCTACCGGCCGGGCAACTCCCCGCTCGGCACCGTGGGCTTCCCCGGCGGCACCCTCGAGTCCCACGACGACGACCCCCTCGACTGGGCGGGCCCCAGCCCCTCGGACTGGGCGCGCAAGCTCGGCATGGAGGGCGACCTCGGCCGGGCCCGGCGCGCCGTGGTCGCCGCGGTCCGCAAGGCCTTCGAGGAGACCGGCGTGCTGCTCGCGGGGGCGGACTCGATGAGCACCGTCGAGTCGGTGGAGGGCGCCGAGTGGATGCGCTCCCGGGAGGCGCTCGCGGTGGGGGACGTGTCCCTCGCCCAGGTGCTGGGACGGCGCCGCCTGGTGCTGCGCTCCGACCTGCTCAAGCCCCTCGCGCACTGGGTCACCTCCGACTTCGCCCACCGCCGCTACGACATCCACTACTTCACCGCGGTGGTCCCCGACGGGCAGGCCCCGACCGTGCTGGAGTCCAAGGGCGTCTGGGGCCGGTGGGTGGACGCCGCCCAGGCCGTGGCCGACCCCCAGGGCAGCTGGCTCGGGGACCTCGTGGGGCGGCAGGACACCGTGGGCCGCACGATCGACGACCTCTCCTCGCCGGGCGTCCAGTGCATGCTCGAGTCCGTCGCCGAGTGCTCCTCGGCGATCGCCTTCCTCGCCAAGAAGCGGGCCGTGGTGGCCCGCAACCCGGTGCTCGAGGTGCACGAGGGCCGGCCCGTGCTGCGCCTCGACCTCTCCTGAAGCCTCGTCCCGGCCGCCCCGGTCCGCCCGCCGTGACCCGGACCGGGCACGGCAGCGGCCCGGTCACCCGCGAGGGCGACCGGGCCGCTGCCGTGGGGCGGGGCTCAGCGGCTGCGCTGCTTGAGCCGCTGCAGGTCCAGGATCACCACGGCGCGCGCCTCGAGCCGGATCCAGCCGCGCTGGACGAACTCGGCCAGCGCCTTGTTCACCGTCTCGCGGGACGCGCCGACGAGCTGCGCCAGCTCCTCCTGGGTCAGCTCGTGCGCCACGAGGATGCCGTCCGTGGCGGGCCGGCCGAACCGGTCGGCCAGGTCCAGCAGCGCCTTGGCCACGCGGCCGGGCACGTCGGAGAAGACGAGGTCGGCGAGGCTCTCGTTGGTGCGCCGCAGCCGGCGGGCCAGGGCCTGCAGCAGCTGCGCCGAGACGTCGGGGGAGCGCTCGATGACCTTCTTGAGGTTCTCGTGCTTGAGCCCGGCCAGGCGCGTCTCGGACACGGCGGTCGCGGACGTGGACCGAGGGCTCGGGTCGAACAGGGCCATCTCGCCGAACAGCTCGCCCGGGCCCATGATCGCCACGAGGCTCTCGCGGCCGTCCGGGGCTGTGCGGCCGAGCTTGATCTTCCCCGAGATGATGAAGTAGAGCTGGTCGCCCGGGTCGCCCTCGTGGAACAGCGTGGAGCCGCGCGAGAGGTCGACCTCGGTGAGCTCCTCGGTGAGGGCGGCGAACGCCTGGTCGTCCAGGGACGCGAACAGGGGAGCGCGGCGGAGGACGTCGATATCCATGGTTCTCCTCAAGAAGTGCCGCCGCCGGGCCGTGGCCCGCGGCGGCCGATGTCAGCGGGAGTCGCCCGCACCAGTGTGTGAGCGACCTAACGTACCTGACGTTCACTGTAGTGTCTCCGGCGCGCGATTCCCAAGGACGGGCGTGGCGGGCCGGGTGCGGCGACAGGAACGCCTCACGCATCTCACAGCCGGGCTCCCTATGCTGGTGGCTCGCTCCCCGGCCGCCGGCCCCACAGAACCCGCAGAGGAACCCGATGTCCCCGTCCTTCAACCTGCTCGACGTCCTGCTGGCCGTGGTGCTGCTGGGCTACCTCTTCTACGGGTTCAGCCGCGGCTTCTTCAACTCCCTGTTCTCCCTGGCCGGGCTCGTGCTCGGCGGCGTGGCCGCGTTCTCGGCCGCTCCGTGGGTCAGCGCGCAGGTGGAGCCGCAGTACCGGGTGGGGGCCGTGCTCGTCACCGTGATCGTCCTCCTGGTGGTGGGCCAGATGCTGGGCGGGGTGCTGGGCCGCGCCCTGTCCGCCGTGACCGAGCGGATGCGCCTGGGGGCGCTCAACCGGATCGCCGGGGCGGCCCTGGACGTCGCCGTCGCCGCGCTCGTGCTCTCGCTGCTCGGCTCGCTCGTCGGCCAGCTGGGCGTCCCGACCCTGTCCCAGCAGGTGGCGTCCTCCACCGTGCTGCGCACCATCGACGAGAACACCCCCGGGCCCGTGCGCGAGGCGGTGACCGAGGCGCGCAACGCCGTGGGCGGAGCCACCGGCATCCGTCAGCTGGACGCCCTGCTGTTCCCCGCCGAGGAGGCCCCCGACGAGAGCGTCAGCACGCCCGCCTTCCAGGAGGCCGGGCAGTCCGTGGTGCAGGTCTACGGCATGGCGGTCGAGTGCCGGCAGAACCAGACGGGCTCGGGCTTCGTGACCGCCGCCGGGCAGGTGGTGACCAACGCTCACGTGGTGGCCGGGGTGGACGAACCGGTGGTGCAGACCCGGGACGGCCAGGTGCACTCCGCCGACGTTGTTTACTTCGACCCGGCCACCGACCTGGCCGTCCTCTCCGCGCCGTCCCTGCCGCTGCGCGCCCTGGCGCTCGGGGAGGACCCCGCGGCCGGGGACGTGGTCGCGTTCATGGGCTACCCGCTGGGCGGGCCGTTCGCGGCCGGGCCCGCCACCGTGCAGGGCACCGCGCTCGCCCCCGTGCAGGGCACCGGCGGGACCATGGAGATCATCCAGCTGGCCGGGCAGGTCCAGCAGGGCAACTCCGGCGGCCCGCTCGTGGCGCAGGACGGCACGGTCGTCGGCGTCGTCTTCGCCAAGGCCCTCGAGGGGCAGGTCGGCTACGCCCTGACCCTCGACGAGCTGCGCGGGGCGCTCGACGCCACCGGCGGCAGCACCCGGGCCGTGGACTCCGGCGCCTGCGCGGCCTGAGGACCTAGCCCTCGAGGGTCCGCAGCAGGTGCTCGACCGCCAGCTCGTAGCCGAGGGCGCCCGCCCCGGCGATCACCGCGTCCGCCTGCAGCGACACGTAGGAGGTGTGCCGGAACGGCTCGCGCCGGTGCACGTTGGACAGGTGCACCTCCACCACCGGCAGCTCCGCGGCCTCGAGCGCGTCGTGGATCGCGATCGAGTAGTGGGTGAACGCCGCCGGGTTGATGATGATCGCCGCGCCCTCGGTCCGGGCCTCCTGGATCAGGTCCACCAGGACGCCCTCGTGGTTGGACTGGTGGAACGCCACGCCCCAGCCGCCCGCGGCGGCCCGGGCGCGCACGGCCTCCTCGATGTCCGCGAGCGTCGTGGTGCCGTACACCTCCGGGCGCCGGACGCCGAGCAGGTTGAGGTTGGGGCCGTTGAGGACGTAGATCGGTCTGCGCGTGCTGGTCATGCCCGCATCCTCTCATCCGGGCACCGGGCCGGCCCCCGGGCGCCGCAGCGCCCCCTCGCGCGGCAGGGGCGAGGGGGCGCTGCGGAGCGGGGCGCGCGGGACTACCGGGAGAGCGAGTCCACGATCTGCTGCATCACGGTCTGGTCCGCGAGGGTCGAGACGTCGCCGACCTCGCGCTCCTCGGCCACGTCCTTGAGCAGCCGGCGCATGATCTTCCCGGACCGGGTCTTGGGCAGCTCCGGGACGATGAGCACCTTCTTGGGCTTGGCGATCGGGGAGATCTCCTTGCCCACGTGGGCGCGCATCTCCTCGGACAGCTCGGCCTTGTCCCGGTCCTCGGCCGCGGCCTGGTCGGAGAGGATCACGAACGCGATCACGGCCTGGCCGGTGGTCTCGTCCGTGGCGCCCACCACCGCGGCCTCCGCCACGGACGGGTGGGAGACCAGGGCGGACTCGATCTCCGGGGTGGAGAGGCGGTGGCCGGAGACGTTCATGACGTCGTCGACACGGCCGAGGATCCACACGTCCCCGTCGGCGTCACGCTTGGCGCCGTCACCGGCGAAGTACATCTCGCCGAAGCGGGACCAGTAGGTGTCCACGTAGCGGTCGTCGTCGCCCCAGATGGTGCGCAGCATCGCGGGCCACGGCTCGCGCAGCACGAGGAAGCCCGAGGTCTCGTTCGGCACGGGCTGCCCGTTGTCGTCCACGACGTCGACCTTGATGCCGGGCATCGGCACCTGGGCGGAGCCCGGCTTGGCGACCGTCACGCCCGGCAGCTGGGAGATCATGATGGCGCCGGTCTCGGTCTGCCACCACGTGTCGACGATCGGGCAGCGGCCGCCGCCGATGACCCGGTGGAACCAGGTCCACGCCTCGGGGTTGATGGCCTCGCCCACGGTGCCGAGCACCCGCAGGGACGAGAGGTCGTACTCCGCCGGGATCTCCTCGCCCCACTTCATCATGGTGCGGATCGCGGTGGGGGAGGTGTACATGATGGACACCTTGTACTTCTGCACGATCTCCCAGAAGCGCCCGCGGTGCGGGGAGTCCGGGGTGCCCTCGTAGATCACCTGGGTGGAGCCGTTGACCAGGGGCGCGTAGGCGACGTAGGAGTGCCCGGTGACCCACCCGACGTCGGCGGTGCACCAGTAGACGTCCGTCTCCGGCTTGAGGTCGAACACGTACTTGTGGGTGAACGCGCCCTGGGTGAGGTAGCCGCCCGTGGTGTGCATGATGCCCTTGGGCTTGCCCGTGGTCCCCGAGGTGTAGAGGACGAACAGCGGGTCCTCGGCGCCCTGCTCTGACGGGGTGTGCTCCGCGGAGGCGGCCTCGACGGCCTCGTGCCACCACACGTCCCGGCCCTCGGTCATCTCGATGTCGGCCTCGTTGCGGCGGACCACGAGCACGTGCTCCACGGTGGAGCCGCCGCGGGACAGGGCGTCGTCCACGGCCGGCTTGAGCATGGAGGGCTTGCCGCGGCGGAAGGTCCCGTCCGCGGTGACCACGAGCTTCGCCTCGCCGTCCTCGACGCGGGACAGCAGCGCGTCCGCGGAGAACCCGCCGAAGACCACGGAGTGGATCGCGCCGATGCGGGCGCAGGCCAGCATCGCGATGACGGCCTCGGCGATCATCGGCAGGTAGAGGGCCACGCGGTCGCCCTTGGTCACGCCGAGGCTCTCCATGGCGTTGGCGGCCTTCGACACCTCGTCCTTGAGCTGGGCGTAGGTGTAGCTGCGGCTGTCGCCGGGCTCGCCCTCGAAATGGATGGCCACCCGGTCCCCGTTGCCGGCCTCCACGTGGCGGTCCACGGCGTTGTAGCACGCGTTGAGGGTGCCGTCCTGGAACCACTTCGCGAACGGGGGGTTGGTCCAGTCGAGGACCTCGGTGAACTCCTTGTTCCAGCTCAGCAGCTCCCGTGCCTGGCGGCCCCAGAAGTCGACACCCTCCTCCTCCGCCTGCCGGTACAGCTCCGCGGTGGCATTGGCCTGGGCCGCGAACTCGGGGCTCGGGGCAAAGGTCTTGGTCTCGACAGGTGTGGTCTCCGAAGCCATGTGGTCTTCCCTTCTCGTGGCACACCGCGCACGGACCCCCGGAGGCACCGGACGTCCGTGTCACAGCTCACATAGTGTCGTTTTCACCCTAGACGATCGGTGCACCCGGTTCCACAGAGGCCACGCCGCGCCGAGTCACGGAAGCGCTCCGGGCGCCCCGCCTAGAATCGGGGCATGGTCCTCCCCGCTGTGCCCCGTCCGCCCGCCCACCTGCGCGTCGTGGACCCCGCCAAGGCGCGCGCCGGTGCCGCACGGCGCCGCCGGACCGGCGCGCCGGAGTCCCCGCTGGCGCGCAAGCGGCGGGCCCGCCGGATCAACGCGGTGCTCGCCGAGGCGTATCCGTACGCGGTCGCCGAGCTGGACTTCCGCTCCCCGTACGAGCTGCTCGTGGCCACGGTGCTCTCCGCCCAGACGACGGACGTGCGCGTGAACGCGACCACGCCGCGGCTGTTCGCCGCCTGTCCCACGCCGCGGGCGCTGGCCGAGGCGGACGAGGCGGAGATCGAGGAGATCATCCGCCCGCTCGGCTTCTACCGGGCCAAGACCCGGGCGATCCGGACGCTCGCGCAGAAGATCGTGGACGACCACGACGGCGAGGTGCCCGGGCGGCTGGAGGACCTCGTCACCCTGCCCGGGGTGGGCCGCAAGACCGCCAACGTGGTGCTCGGCAACGCGTTCGGGATCCCGGGGATCACCGTGGACACCCACTTCGGCCGGCTGGCCCGCCGCTTCGGCTGGACGGAGGAGGAGGACCCGGTCAAGGTCGAGCGGGACGTCGCCGCGCTGTTCGAGCCCCGCGACTGGACCGACCTGTCCCAGCGGCTCGTCTACCACGGGCGGCGCATCTGCCACTCCCGGCGGCCCGCGTGCGGGGTGTGCCCCGTCGCGGACCTCTGCCCGTCCTACGGCGAGGGACCCACGGACACGGCCCAGGCGGCGGCGCTGCTCAAGTACGAGTTCGCCCCGGGCCGGGAGGAGCTGCTGGAGCTGTTCCTCGCCGGCCGGACCCGGGCCGAGCTGCAGGCCGACGGCTGGCCCCTGAGCTCGTGAGCGGCACCGACGGGCGGGGAGGACGGCGCACGGGCGACGCCTACCAGGACCTGCTGCGGGTGGCCCGCAACGGCCGGCTGCTGCAGATGGAGGACCGCGAGCCGTGGCGGATCGGCAGGATCGACGAGAACTACCGCCGCTCGGCCGTGCTGATCCTCTTCGGGGCGCTCGACGACCTGCCCTCGCGCGCCGCCGAGCACGGGGAGGGGGTGGGGCGGGACCTCGACGTCCTGCTCGTCCAGCGGGCCGCGACGCTGCGCTCCCACCCCGGCCAGGTGGCCTTCCCGGGCGGCCGGCTGGACCCCGAGGACGGGGACCTGCACGAGGTGCTGTCCGTGCCCGGGGGAGAGGTCAGCGCCGCCCACGTGCGCGCCGCCGTCCGCGAGGCCGAGGAGGAGACCGGGCTGGACCCGCGGGGCGTGGAGGTGCTCGGCGCCCTCGCCCCGGTGCCGCTGCCCGTCTCCAACCACCTCGTCACCCCGGTGCTGGGCTGGTGGCGGGAGTCCTCGCCGGTGGACGTCGTGGACCACGCCGAGTCCTCCCTGGTGTTCCGCGTCCCCGTGCTGGACCTCATCGACCCGGCCAACCGGCACTCCGCCACCGTGACGCGCGGGCGGCAGACCTACCGCTCGCCCGCCTTCACGGTCCCCGTGGCCGGCACCGCGTCCACCGTGACCGTCTGGGGGTTCACCGGAGTGCTCCTGGACCGGGTGCTCACGGCGCTCGGCTGGGCCGTGCCCTGGGACGCAGGCCGGGTCCGGCCCGCCCCGCTCTAGCACGTCCCGGGCCCATGACGCCCCCGGCGCGCAACATTGCCGGTGCGCCGGCAAGCCGCCTTACGATGCCAGGGTCCCCCGTGTCCACGACCCCCCAGGAGGCTCCCGGTGGCCTCGCCCCGACCCGGCGCCGAACGGCCCCGGCTCGCCGAGCAGCTCAGCGCCGCCCGCCGCCGCCGCGGCCTGTCGGTGCGCGCCCTGGCGGCCTCGTGCCGGGTCCCCGCCAGCACCATCCAGGGCTGGCTCAGCGGGGCGCACCTGCCCGGACCGGCCCTGCGCGGGGAGTTCACGGCCCTGCTGGACGCCCTCGGGCTGACCGACGAGCGCCCGGCCGAGCTGTGGTGGGCGGACGTCAACCGCTCCCGCACCCCCGTCCGGCCGGACTCCACCCCGTACGTGGGCCTGCGCTCCTACCGTCCCGAGGACGAGGCGCACTTCTTCGGCCGCGCCGCGGAGATCGCCGTGCTCGACGAGCGGGTGGCCCGGCTCGCCGACGCGGACGGGCCCCGCATCCTGGCCGTGGTCGGGGCCTCCGGGGCAGGCAAGTCCTCGCTGCTGGGCGCGGGACTGCTCGGCCGGCTGCGGGCCGCGGGCGGGCCCCTGCACGGATGGAGCGCCGTGGCCACCACCCCGGGCCTCGACCCCGTGCACCGGCTCGCGGAGGCCGTCGGGACGGCACCGGACCTGCTCGTCGTCGACCAGCTCGAGGAGCTCTGGACGGGCGCCCGGGACGACGAGGAGCCCGGGCGCTTCCTGGACCGGCTCGCCGCGGCGAGCCGGGACCGGGTGGTCGTGGTCGGCCTGCGGGCGGACTTCTTCGGCACGGCCAGCCGGCACGCCGAGCTGCGCGCCGCCCTGGAGCGGCCGGTGCTGCTCGGCGCGCTGACCCGGGAGGAGCTCGAGCAGATCGTGGTGGGCCCCGCGGCCGCGGTCGGCGCCCGCGTCTCCCCGGACCTGGTCGAGGTGGTCCTGCGGGACGTCGCCCCCCGCGGCACGGAGGTCGGCGTGGGCCTGCTGCCGCTGCTCTCCCAGGCGATGCTCGGGACCTGGGAGCACGCCCGCTCCCGGGAGCTGACGGTGGCCGACTACCACGCGGCGGGCGGCATCACGGAGGCCGTGGAGCGCCGCGCCGAGGAGGTGCACGCCCGGCTCGGCCCGCGGGAGCGGGAGGTGGCCCGGGCGGTGTTCCTGCGGCTGGTGCGCGTGGTCGGCACCGGGACCTCCGCCACGGTCGTGCGCACCCCGGTGCTCCGGGAGGAGCTGCCGGAGGGCGGGGCGGCGGTGGTCGAGGACTTCGCCCGCGCCCGGCTGCTGACCATCGACCGGGACGAGATCCAGCTCAGCCACGAGTCCCTGCTGGACCACTGGTCCCGGCTCAGCCGCTGGATCGAGGACAGCCGCCGCGACCTCTACGTCCGGCAGCAGCTGCAGCGCGCCACGCAGATGTGGCTGGCCAACGACCGGGACCCGCTCGCGCTGATCCCGCTGGGCCAGCTCGCGTCCTTCCGGGACTGGACCGGGGACCCGCGCCAGCAGGCGCTGCTGAGCCCGGCCGAGCGCGAGTACCTGGAGGAGAGCGAACGCCACTACGAGGACGCCCTGGAGCGGCAGAAGCGCAGCGCCCGGGAGATCGAGCGGCGCGGCCACGTGGCCCTCGTCCTGCTGGCGCTGGCCGTCTGCGCGGCCGTGGTGGCGGGCGCCCTGGGCCTCCGGGCGGAGCGCTTCCAGACCGTCGCGGAGACCGCCCGCGACGAGGCGCTCTCCCGCCAGACCGCGCTCGAGGCCTCACGCATCCGCGGGGAGTCGCCCAACCTGGCCTCGCAGCTCAGCCTCGCGGCCTACCGGATGGCCCCCACCCGGGAGGGCACCTCCGCCCTGATCGACGCGACCGCGGTGAACGCCCCGGAGCGGTGGCTCGGCCCGGACGGCGCGTCCCGGCTCGCGGCGCTGGACGACGGCTCCGTCGTCGCCCGGGCCGCGGGGGACGGCCGGCTGTCCGTGTGGCGGGACAGCAGCAGCCTGCACGAGAACCGGGAGGACCTGGCCGTGGTCGACGGCGCCCCCGGGCTCGGCGACGTGGACCTCCGCGCGGTGGACGGCCGCGTCCTCGCGGCGGTGGGCGGGCGCGGGCACGTGAGCCTGTGGGACGTCACCGACCGCCCGGCCCGCCGGCTGGGCGGTCTCGCCGTGGGCGCGGAGACGCCGGTCAACGCGGTCGTCCTCTCGCCCGACGGCCGGCAGCTGCTCGCCGGGGCCCGCGGCGAGGTGCTGCGCTGGTCCCTCGACGACCCCCGCGCCCCCGTGCGGCTGCCGCCCCTGGAGCTGGGGGAGGACGCCGACGTCCTGGCCCTCGCGGCGGCGCCCGACGGCACGGTGTACGCGGGCGGGACGTCCGGGGAGATCGTCCGGTACGCCACGGACGGCCGCCGCACGCAGCGCCTCGACCCGGTCCCGACCGGGCGGGTCGTCCGGGCGCTGGACCTCGGCGACGACGGCGCGCGCCTCGCCGCGGGGCTGAGCGCCCGCGAGCTGCGGCTCTACGACGTCGAGGGGGAGCAGGTCTCCCGCTCCGGGACCATCACGGACTTCGGCAGCTGGATCAGCGACGTCGCCCTCACCCCGGACGGGGAGCACGTCGTGGCCGCCAGCTTCGACCAGAGCGCCTACGTGCACCGGCTCTCCGACCTCGCGCGCGTGGACTCCTTCCCCACCGCCGCCCGGGTCACCAGCGCCCTGCGCGTGGGCGACCGGGTGCTCACCACCTCCCAGGACGGCACCACGCGCGCCTGGGACCGGCGGGGACCCGTCATCGAACGGCGGGGCGAACCCGTCTACCAGCTCTCCGTGGACCGGGAGCACACCGTGCTGAGCGCCGTCGGCATCGGCCCCGACATCGTCTCCCTCTTCGACGTCACGGAGGAGTCCCCCCGGCCGCTGCCGCCCCCGGAGGCCCCCGCCGGGGAGGCCCTCTGGTACGCCGGGGCCGTGGCCCCGGACGCCTCGTTCGTGGCCGGGGGCACGGAGGACGGGGACGTCCTCGTGTGGCCCCTGGAGGACGGGCGCCCGCAGGCGCCGGAGCGGGCCGACGCCATCGGCGCGGGCGTCACCGGCGCCGACGTCACGACGGACGGCGGCACGATCGCGGCGTGGTCCGAGGTCGGCACCGAGATCGCCCTCCTGCGCCGCGCCCCGGAGGGACCCGTCCGGCGGGTGGCGAGCATTCCGCTCGGCGGCACGGAGGCCGCCCGCTTCGACGCGGACGGCACGCTCCTGGCCGCCGCCGACGACGCCAACGGCGTGGAGCTCTGGGACGTCACCGACCCCGCCGCGCCGCGGCGCACCGCGGAGCTGGCCCTCGACTCCGTCGCCACCTCGATCGCGTTCTCCCCGGTGGCGGAGCTGCTGGCCGTGGGCACCGAGGGCGGCCGGGTGCGCCTCTGGGACGTCGCCGATCCCGCCGCCCCCCGGCCCGTGGCGGAGACCTCGGACGCCCTGTCCTCCGTCAAGGGACTGCACTTCTCCGAGGACGGCACCCTGCTGGCCGGCGCCTCCGGCGACAAGTTCGTGTGGATGTGGACCGTGGGCGCCGCGGACCTGGCGGTCCACGCGGCCCTGTCCGCCGCCGGCGACCGGATGAACGACGTGCGCTTCGTCGGGGACCGTCTGGTCGCCACCGGCGACGACGGCGTGGTGCGCAGCTGGCTCGTCGACGCCGAGGACGCGGTCGAGGCGATCTGCAGCAACCGGGGCGACCCCATCACCGAGGACGAGTGGCGCCGGCACGTGACGGGCGCCCCCTACCAGGACCTGTGCTGAGTCCCGTGCTGCGTCCTCTGCGGACCCCTCTGCCGAGTCCCGTGCTGGGCCTTCTGCTGGGTCCTCTGCCGAGGGCGGCTCACTTCGCGTCCGCGTAGGACTCCACCACGGCCACGCTGACGGGGAACTCCACGGGGATCCGCCCGAACACCAGCCGGGCCGCCTGCTCGGCGCAGCCGCGGACCAACTCGGCGGCCCGCTCGGCGTCCTCCCGTGCGCAGTGCAGCACGACCTCGTCGTGCAGGAAGAACACGAGCTCCGCGTCGACGCCCTCCCGCGCCAGCGCCGAGCGGATGGCGCCCATCCAGCACACGGCCCACTCGGCCGCCGTGCCCTGGACCACGAAGTTGCGGGTGAACCGGCCCTGGCCGCGGGCCATCGCCCCGGCGCGCCGCTCGGCCTCCGCGGTGGCGGTGTCCCGCTGCGCCGCGTCCCACTCCGGACCCGGCCGGGGGGACCAGCGGCCCAGGTGCGTGCACACCTGCCCGCCCGTCTCGCCCACGCGCGCCGCCCGCTCCACGTAGTCCACGGCGCGGGGGAACATCCGGGCCAGGTGCGGCATGAGCCGGCCCGACTGGCCGGTGGTGGCCCCGTACATCGCGCCCAGCATCGCGACCTTCGCCTGCGGGCGCTCGGTCAGCTCCGAGCCCCGCTCCTCGCCGAGGTCCGCGATGGCCTGGTAGAGGTCGCGGCCGCGGGACGCGGCGGCCAGGGCGTCGTCGTGGGCCAGCGCCGCCAGCACGCGCGGCTCGAGCTGGGCGGCGTCGGCCACCACGAGCACGCGCCCCGGGTCCGCCCGCACGGCGTCCCGCACCACGTGCGGGATCTGCAGGGCGCCCCCGCCGCGGGCCGACCAGCGTCCCGTGACCACCCCGCCCACCACGTACTCCGGGCGGAAGCGGCCGTCCCGCACCCACGTGGCCAGCCAGTGCCACCCGTTGGCGCTGAGCAGCCTGGCCTGCTTCTTGTGCTCCAGGACCGGCTCGATCAGCTCCTGGCGCCGGGCGGCCAGGCCGGGCACGGCCCGCGCCCACTCCACGAGCTCCCACTGCCGGGTGCTCGTCACGTCGATCCCCGCCGCCCGCATGGCCTTGAGCAGCTCCTGCGGGGAGTCCGGGTTCAGCCCCGGGGCGTGCAGCGCCTCCCGCAGCCGGGCCACGGTCGCCTCCATCCGCGGGGGCCGCTCCCCGGGCGCCGGCTCGGGGCCCAGCGCGTCTTCCAGCAGGGCCCGGTGCACGTCCTCCCGCCAGGGCACCCCGGCGTGCTGCATCTCCGCGGCGATCAGCGCGCCCTGGGACTCCGCGGCCAGGAGCAGGGTCAGCCGGCGCGGGTCCACGGCGCCCGCCACCGCGGTGAGCTGCGCGCGCAGCTCCTCGACCAGCACCGCCGTGCCGGGGCCCGTGGCCCGGGGAAGGTCGAAGAGGCTGGACTGGTCCTCGGCGGGGGACGGCGGCGGGAGCAGCCCGGGGGCCTCGTCGGCGGGCAGCGGGGCGAGCACCGGCTCGTAGGGCAGCGGGCCCTCGGCGCCGGACCCGTGGGCGGTGGCGGCCGTGGCCAGGATCGCCTGGCACAGCCGCAGGTCGTGGCAGCGCTCCACCCGGGCGCCGGCGGCCAGCAGCTGCGGATAGACCGCGCCCGTGCGCTCCCAGGTCCAGCGCGGCGGGGTGGACCCGTCCCGCCGGGCGGTCTCCTCGCGCCCGGTGACGAACGCCGCCAGCTCCCCGGCGGGCACGTCGATCCCGGGGCCGTCCGGGGCGCCGGCGCCCGTCAGGGGCTGGACCCGGTGCCCGCCGCCGCCGTCCTGCGCTGGTCCCACCACGATGTGCATCCGCCCATTGTCCTGCACGGGTCCGTCACGCTAGGCCGGTGCCCGGACTGCACACGCCCCCGGGCCCGCGGGGACCCGGTGCGCCGTCCACAGCGGCGCCCCGGCCCCCGACGGTCCGGCCCCGGCCGCCCCGACAGTGGGGCCATGAGCACCGCCGCCCACCTCCCCGCCCCGGCCCCTCCGCTGCCCGCCCCCGGAGCCCGTGCCCGCACCGTGCGGCTCGTCAGCGACGACGCCGGGCTGCGCGCCACGGTCGAGCGCGTCTGCGCCGCCGCCGGCGCCGACCTGCTGGCCGACCCGCCCGGCGCGCCGCCGCCGGGCACGACCGCGGATGTCGACCTCGTGGACGTGCGCCACGCCGTGCGGGGCCGGGTCCGGCCCGGCACGGTGCTCGTGGGCCGGCCCGAGGACCCGGGGGTCTGGGACCGTGCGGCCGAGCTCGGCGGCTGCGCCGTGGCCGTGCTGCCGGACGCCGCCGGGTGGCTCGCGGACCTGCTCACGGCCGGCCCGGGCGGGTCGGCCGGCCCCGCGGGCACGGGACGGGTGCTGGGCGTGCTCGGCGCCGTGGGCGGGGCCGGCGCCTCCACGCTGGCGTGCTGGCTCGCCGACCGGGCCGCGCACGAGGACCGGCCGGCCGTCCTCGTGGACGGGGACCGTGCGGGCTGCGGCATCGACGTCCTGCTGGGGCTCGAGGACCAGGACGGTCTGCGCTGGCCGGACCTGCTCCGGATCGCCGGGACCGTGCACGCCGAGCAGCTGTGGCCGGCCCTGGCCCGGACGGGGCAGCTGCGCTGGCTGTCCTGGGACCGCTCCCTGCCGGACGGGGCCGCCGCGCCGTACGCCGCCGTGCTCGAGGCGCTGCGCCGGGCGGCGGCCCTCGTCGTCGTGGACCTGGGACGGGCGGGGCCGGGCACGGCGGACACCGCGGCCCTGTGCGACGAGGTCCTCGTGCTGACGCCCCGGACGGTGCGCGGCGTGCTGGCCGCCCGGTGGGCCGCGGGCCTCCTGACGGGCGCCACGGCCCGTCTGGTCCCGGCGGGGCTCGACGTCGCCGACGTCGACGACGCCCTCGCCGCCGCCACGACCGGTCTGCCGGTCGCGGGCTCCGTGCGCTTCTCCGGCGCGGTGCCCGAGGCCGCCGAGACGGGCCGCCTGCTCGAGGCGGGCCGCTCCCGCCGGCTCGCCCGGGACGTGGCGCACCTGCTCGAGACCGTCGGGGTCCCCCGGTGAGCGCCGCGCTCCCCTGCCGGCCGCCCGCGCTGCCGCCCGCCCTGCTGGACGACGTGCGGGACCGGCTGCTGTCCGCCCCCGGTCCGGTCACGGACGCCGACATCGCCGAGGCCGTGCGCGCCGGCGGCAGGGTGCTCGGGGCCGCCGGCACCCTGCGCGCGGTGCAGGCCGTGCGCGCCGAGCTGACCGGTCTCGGCCCGCTCGAGCCGCTGCTGCCGCACCGCGGGCTCACCGACGTCTACGTCAACGGGCCGGACCAGGTGTGGCTCGAGACCGAGTCCGGGGTGCGGCGCGTCCCGTCCCCCTTCGGCTCCGACGCCGAGGTGCGCGCCCTGGCCGTGCGCCTCGTCACCGCCGCGGGACGGCGGCTCGACGCCGCCCACCCGTGCGCGGACGTCCAGACGGCCGCCGGCTACCGGGTGCACGCCGTGCT
This sequence comes from Kocuria sp. CH-021, assembly GCF_049716185.1. NCBI lineage: Bacteria > Bacillati > Actinomycetota > Actinomycetes > Micrococcales > Micrococcaceae > Kocuria > Kocuria sp. CH-021. The sequence continues at coordinate 98,297 of NZ_JBNAFK010000001.1, forward strand.
CCCGCCCGTCTCCACGGGAGGGACCCTGCTCTCCGTCCGCTTCCGGAGCACGCGGACCCTGTCCCTGCCGGACCTCGTGGCCGCGGGGACCGTCGACCCCGGCACCGCCGAGCTGCTGGTGGGCGCCGTGCGCGCGGGCGCCGGCTTCCTGGTCAGCGGCGCCACCGGGGCGGGGAAGACGACCGTGCTCAACGCCCTGCTCTCCTGCGTCCCCGAGCACGAGCGGATCGTGCTCATCGAGGACGCCGCCGAGCTGCGCCCCGAGCACCCCCACGTGGTCGGCCTGCAGGCACGCCACGCCAACACCGAGGGCGCGGGCGGCATCGACCTGGCGGAGCTCGTCCGGCAGGCCCTGCGGATGCGGCCGGACCGGCTCGTGGTGGGGGAGTGCCGGGGCGCCGAGGTCCGCGAGCTGTTCACGGCCCTGAACACCGGCCACGCCGGGGCGGGCACCGTGCACGCCAACTCCGCGGAGGCGGTCCCCGCCCGGCTCGCGGCCCTCGGCGCCCTGGCCGGGATGAGCCGGGAGGCCGTCACGCTGCAGGCCGCGAGCGCCCTCGACCTGGTCGTGCACGTGGCGCGCGCGGGAGGACGCCGGGAGGTGCGGGCGGTGTCCCTGCTCGAGGACCGCGCCGACGCCCTCGTCACGGTGCCCGCGGCGGTCCGGGACCGCGACCGGGTGCGCCGCGGTCCCGGCTGGGACGGGCTGTGCGCCCTGCTCGGGCGTGTGCCCGCCGGCGGCGAGGAACCGGCGGGGCAGCGGCCGTGAGCACCGCCGCGGTCCTCCCCCTGGCTCTCTGCCTGTGCCTCGCCGGGGGCGCGGCGGCGCTGCTCGCCGGGCCGGTCCACCGTGTCCGGTCGGTCGCGCGGGCCCACGCCGGCGCGATTCCCGCGGTCCCGTGGCGGGCCCGGTTCCGGCGCGACGCCGCGGCGGAGGCCGCCGAGTGGGTCGCGCTGCTGCGCCGGCTGGCGGCGCTGCTGCAGGCGGGCCGCTCCCCGGCGGCCGCCTTCGACGGAGCGGCTCCCGCCGGGGACGGGGGCTCTTGCACGGGCACCGGCCGGCACCTCGGGACGCTGTGCGCCTCCGTGGCGGCCGCCGCCCGGCTGGGGCTGGGCGTCTCGACCGCTCTGGCGGCGGTGCCCGCCCCGGCGCTCGGCCACCGTCCGCTGGAGCGGCGGGCGGCCGCCACCACGGCCGAGCTCTGCCTGTGCTGGGAGGTCTCGGAGCGCACCGGCGCGCCCCTCGCGGCGCTGCTCGGCGGCCTCGCCGACGCCCTCGAGGCGGAGCTGGACGCCGAGGCGGCACGCGGCACCGCCCTGGCCGGCCCCCGCTCCACCGTCCGGATCCTGACGTGGCTCCCGGTGCTCGGGATCGGGCTGGGCATGCTCATGGGCGTCGATCCGCTGCGCACGCTCCTCACCACCCCCTGGGGGCTGGCCGCCCTCGTCGGCGGTGCGGTGCTCACGGGCCTCGGACGGGTGTGGACGCGCACGCTGATCGGCCGCGCCGAGGCGGTGGGGGCGCGATGACCGCCCTCGCGGCACCCGCCGCCGGACTGCTCCTGCTGGCCGCCGCGGTGCTGGCCGTGCTCCCGTCCCGCGCCCGGCTCCGGAGGACGTCCGGGCCGGCCGCCCGCCGGCCGCACGGCACGGACGTCTCCGCCGGCGTCCTCGTGGAGCTCACCGCCGCCATGCTGGACGCCGGCCTGCCCCTCGGGGAGGCCGTGGCCGTGCTGGGCGGGAGCCGGAGGGACGCCACCGGGACCGTCCTGGAGGGGGTGGGCGCCCGGCTGCGGCTGGGGCTTCCGTGGCACACGGCGTGGGCCTCGGCGGGGGAGCTGCCCACGCACCTGGCCGACTACCGCGAGGCGCTCACGTTCACCGCGACCTCCGGGGCACCCTCGGCCCGGAGCCTGCGCGCGCAGGCCGCCCAGGTGCGGCGGGCGGCCTACCGGCGCGCCGAGCGGGCCGCGGAGTCGCTGTCGGTCCAGCTCGTCCTGCCGCTGGGTCTGTGCTCCCTGCCGGCCTTCGTCTGCTGGGGCGTCCTGCCGGTCGTGCTGGGACTCGTCCCCGAGGTGTTCGGATGACACGCCGCGCCCGGAGCCGCGGGCCCCCGACCGCGGGGACCGGACCCGCTCCGCACCGGGTCCACGCCGTGCGCGGCCTCCGGGAGCGCTCCGGCATCGCCGCGTCTCCCGTGCCGCACCGCCGTGCTGCACTGCTCGTCCCGCAGCCGCACGCACTCATCCCGTGCGGGCCATCCCGTGCGGACCGTCCGGTGCGGACCTTCCAGCACACCCCGTCCAGCACCTGTTCGTCCTGTTCGTCCTACTCGTCACTGTTCGTCCTGCTCGAAAGGAACGTCATGTCCCAGCTCCAGATCTCCCAGCCCCGGTCCGCGCGGAGGCGCCGCAGCCTCTCGGGGCTCGCACCGGGGACCATCACGGGGGCCCGTCCCGCCGCGCCGTCCGTCCGCGGGACCACCGGGGCGCCGCCGCGCCCGCCCGCCCGGACCGGGGACGCGGACCTCGGCGCGACCACCGTGGAGTACGCCATGGTCGTGCTGGCCGCCGCGGCCTTCGGCGGCGTCATGGCCGCGGTGCTGTCCTCCGGGCAGGTGCGCGAGCTCCTGACCGCGATCGTCGAGAAGGCGCTCGGCGTCTGAGCGTCCGCCCGCAGGGGCCGCGGCGCCGCACCCGGCGCCGCGGTCCCTGCGGGCGGACCTCTTCCGTTCCGCCCGGCCCCCGCCACCACGCACCCCGTCCCGCCCGAGGAGAACGCCATGACCGCCGACCGACCCCCTTCCCGTCCAGCCGGTCCGCGCCCGCGGGGTCGTTCCCGGTCCCGTCCCGGGACCCGTCCTCGGCTCCGCACCCGGGCTCTCCCCGGGTCGCGCTCCCGTCTCCGCTCCCGATCCATCCCCTGGTGCTCCCCCGGGTCCCGGTCGCGGCCCGCAGTACCGGACCGCGGCGCTGTCACCGCCGAGACCGCCGTCCTCCTGCCCGCGATCGTGCTGCTCCTGGCCGTGCTCCTGGCCGCCGCCGCGGCGGGGATGACCCTGATCCGGTACGAGGAGGCGGCGCGGGCCTCGGCCCGGGCCGCCGCCCGCGGCGAGAGCGCCGCCGTGGTGCGCGCCACGGCGCTGCGCGTGGCCGGGGAGGACGCCGCCGTCCGGCTGGGCGGGAGCGCCGGGACGGCGACGGTCACCGTCACCGGCCCCGCCCCCGGCGTCCTCGGGACCTGGGGCGGCTGGGAGCTGCGCGCGGACGCCGCCGCGGAGACCGAGGGAGCCGGGGCCGCCGGTGAACACGGTGGCTGAGCGCACGGTGACTGAGTGCCCGATGTCGGAAAGCCCGGTGCCGCGGGGCCCGCAGGGGCGCCGCCGCGGTCGTGACCGGGACGGCGACCTCGGGAGCGGCACGGTGCACGCACTGACGCTCGCCCTGGTGCTCGGCGTGCTGCTGCTGACCGTGCTGCTGCTCGCGCAGGCGGGCATCGCGACCCACCGCGCCGGCAAGGCAGCCGACCTCGCGGCGCTCGCCGCCGCCGACACCGCCCGGGGCCTCGTGGCCGGCGACCCGTGCGGCACCGCCGAGCGCGTGGCCCGGGAGAACGGGGCGCGGCTCGAGCAGTGCAAGCTCGAGGAGCCGGGGCGCGTCGTCGTCGACGTGCGCACCACCGTGGCCCTCGACGGGCCGCTCGCCCGGATCGGGTCCGCCCGCGGCGTGTCCCGGGCGGGGCCGCCGGAGGCCACCGGCCCTCCGTGAGGACTCAGATCCCGGGGGCGTCCTGCAGCACCGCGTCGATCAGCCGCACCGCGCCGGCCTTGTCCAGGGGGTTGTTCCGGTTCCCGCACTTGGGCGACTGCACGCAGGACGGGCACCCGTGCTCGCACTCGCACGAGGAGATCGCCTCCCGGGTGGCGCGCAGCCACGCCACGGCCGTGGCGTAGCCGCGCTCCGCGAAGCCCGCGCCGCCGGGGTGGCCGTCGTAGACGAAGACCGTGGGCAGCTCCGTGTCGGCGTGCAGGGCCGTGGAGAGCCCGCCCACGTCCCAGCGGTCGCAGGAGGCCACGAGCGGGAGCAGGCCGATCGCGGCGTGCTCGGCCGCGTGCAGCGCCCCGGGCACGTCGGGCTCCTCGATCCCCGCGCCGCTCAGCACGGGACCCGGCACGGTGAACCACACGGACTTGGTGAACAGGTCCCGGGCCCCGAGGTCGAGGGGCTCCTCGCCCAGCACCTCGTTCGAGACCACGGCCTTGCGCTGGAACGAGACCACCTTCGTGGTGACCTGCACCTGGCCGAAGTGGACGGTCACCGGCCCCCAGCGCTCCGAGCGCTCCTCGGCGACCACGCTCACCTGCGTGACGTCCCGTGCGGTGGTGTAGAAGTCCGGGTGCGCCCGCGTCACGGCGGCGACCGAGCCCGCCTCGTCCAGCTCGTCCACGATGTAGGTCCGGCCCTGGTGCACGTACACGGCTCCCGGGTGGGCCTGGTAGTGGGACTGCGGGGCGTCCATCGTGCCGAGCACCGCGCCGGTGTCCGTCTCGATGATCCGGATCGGCCCGCCGCCGTCCGAGCGCAGCGAGACCATTCCCGCCGCGGACTCCGGGTGCGTCCAGTACCAGCCGTTCGGGCGGCGGCGCAGGTGCCCGCTCGCCACGAGGGAGCCGAGCACCTCCGGGGCCGCGGGCCCGAAGCCGGCCACCTCCTCGGCGCGCAGCGGCTGCTCGGCCGCGGCCGCGCACAGGTGCGGGGCCAGCACGTAGGGGTTCGAGGGGTCGAAGACCGTGGCCTCGACGTCCACGTCGAAGATCGCCTCCGGGTGGTTCACGAGATACGTGTCGAGGGGGTCGTCGCCGGCCACGAAGGCGGCCAGAGCCTCCTGCCCGGCCCTGCCGGCGCGGCCGATCTGCTGGAAGAAGGACGCCCGGGTGCCGGGCCACCCCGCCACGACCACGGCGTCCAGCCCGGCCACGTCGATGCCCAGCTCGAGGGCGGACGTGCTGGCGACCCCGAGCAGCCGCCCGTCGCGCAGCGCCTCCTCGAGCTCGCGCCGCTCCTCGGGGAGGAACCCGGAGCGGTAGGCCGCCACCCGGTGGGCCAGCGAGGGGTCGACCTCCTCCAGCTGGCGGTGGGCGATCTGGGCGATCGTCTCCGCGCCGCGGCGGGACTTGATGAACGCGATGGTCCGGACCTGGTGCAGCACCAGGTCCGTGAGCATGTCGGCGGTCTCGGCCAGGGCGGTGCGGCGCACCGGGGCGTCGTTCTCCCCACCGCCGTCCGTCTGCTCCGGCTCCCACAGCACCACGGTGACCGGCCCGTGCGGGGAGAAGTCCGTGGTCACCGGCGTCACCTCGGCCTCCGGGACGCCGACGAGGCGGGCAAAGGAGGCGTGCGGCTCGAAGGAGGTCGCGGACGCCCCGATGAAGACCGGGTCCGCCCCGTAGGCACGGCAGATCCGGCGCAGCCGCCGCATCAGGTTGGCCACGTGCGAGCCGAAGACGCCCCGGTACGAGTGGGCCTCGTCCACCACCACGTACTTCAGGCGGCGGAAGAACCGGGACCAGCGCGCGTGGTTGGGCAGCACGCCGTAGTGCAGCATGTCCGGGTTGCACAGCACCACGTCGGCGTGGTCCCGGACCCACCGGCGCTCCGCGGGGTCCGTGTCGCCGTCGTAGGTCGCGGCGCGCAGGGTCGGCAGGCCCAGCGCGTCCAGGCCCTTGAGCTGGTCGGCGGCCAGGGCCTTGGTGGGGGAGAGGTAGAGGGCCGTGGCCTCGTCCAGGTGGTGGAGCACGCCGGGATGGGCCAGTGCCGCGAGCCGGCCGCGGTGCACGGCGTCGGCCACGGGCGCCTGGTAGGCCAGGGACTTCCCGGAGGCGGTGCCCGTGGCGACCACCACGTGCCGGGGGGCCAGGACCGCCTGGACCTGGTGCAGGTACGGTGCGTGCACGCCGAGCCGTTCGTAGGCCGCGACCACGTCCGGGTGGAGGTGCTCGGGCCACGGCGCGGTCACGGCGTCCCGGTCCGGGAGCTCCCGCACGTGGCGCACCTGCTCCGGCGCGTCGCCGCGGCCGAGCAGGGGGATCAGGGAGTCGTGGTCGGAGGACGGCACCGGTTCATTGTGCCACCGCCGTCCCGGCGGGCCCATCGAGGGCGGGCCGCCGGGACGGCGGCGCACGGGGGCGGGCCGGCCCCTCAGGCCTGCCGCGCGGCCTCGCGGGTCCGCCGGTGCACGCGGGCCTCCCACGGCCGCAGCAGCCCCTCCTCGCCGGGGGCGACGACGCCGGGACGGTTGCCGATCAGCAGCTCGGCGCCGGCCCAGCCGGCGGGCAGATCGGCGCGGACCGGTTCGCCCGAGACGTTGGCGAGCACCAGCAGCTCGACGTCGTCGAGCCGCCGGGTGAAGGCGTAGACCTGCTCGTGGCGGGGCAGCAGCATGGTGAAGTCGCCCAGGGCGACCACGGGCTCGGTGTGCCGCAGCTCGATGAGGCGCCGGTAGTGGTGGAACACCGAGTCCGGCTCGGCCCGGGCGGCCTCGGCGTTGACCTCGTGGTGGTTCGGGTTGACCGCGATCCAGGGGGTGCCGGTGGTGAACCCGGCGTGCTCCCCGCCGGTCCACTGGACCGGGGTGCGGGCGTTGTCCCGGCTCGACCAGCGCAGCCCGGCCAGCACGGTCTCCGGGTCCGCCCCGGCGGCCACGGCGTGGCGGTGGTGGTTGACCGACTCGATGTCGCGGAAGTCCTCGATCGTCCCGAACGGGGCGTTGGTCATGCCCAGTTCCTCGCCCTGGTACACGTAGGGCGTGCCGCGGTGCAGGTGCAGCAGCGTGGCCAGGCACGTGGCCGAGGCCACCCGGTGCTCGGGGCCGTCGTCGCCGAACCGGGAGACCGCACGGGGCTGGTCGTGGTTGTTCCAGTACAGGGAGTTCCAGCCGACCTCCTCCAGGCCCTCCTGCCAGCGGCCCAGCGAGGCCTTGAGGTCCGTCAGGCGCAGCGGGTGCGGGTCGAACTTGCCCCCCGGGCCGTGGTCCAGGCCCACGTGCTCGAACTGGAAGACCATGTCCACCTCGGCCCGTGCCGGGTCGGTGAACAGCTGGGCCTGCTCCACGGTGACCCCGGGCATCTCGCCCACCGTGATGAGCTCGGCGTCCCGGCCGGCGAAGACCTCGCGGTGCATCTCCTGGAGGAACTCGTGGATCCGGGGACCGCAGAGGTAGGACGCCGAGCCGTCGCCCCAGGGCGTCCCGTCCACCGGCGGCCCGTCGTGCAGGTGACCGTCCTCGGCGACGTCCTTGCTGATCATGTTGATCACGTCCATGCGGAAGCCGTCCACGCCGCGGTCCAGCCACCAGCGCATCATGGCGTGCACGGCCGCCCGCACCTCGGGGTTCTCCCAGTTGAGGTCCGGCTGCTTGCGGGAGAACAGGTGCAGGTAGTACTCGCCCGAGGCCTCGTCGAGCTCCCAGGTCGAGCCGGAGAAGAAGCTCTGCCAGTTCGTGGGCTCGGCGCCCGGGGCGCCGGGCTCCATCCCCTTCCGGGGGGCGCGCCACCAGTACCAGTCCCGCTTGGGGGAGTCCGGGGAGGAGCGGGACTCGACGAACCACGGGTGCTCGTCGGAGGTGTGGTTGACCACGAGGTCCATCACCAGTTTCATGCCGCGGGCGTGCACCGCGGCGAGCAGCTCGTCGAACTGCTCGAGGGTGCCGAAGACCGGGTCGATGTCCTGGTAGTCGCTGATGTCGTAGCCGTTGTCGTCCTGCGGGGAGGAGTAGATCGGGGAGAGCCAGACGACGTCCACGCCCAGGTCCTGCAGGTGGTCCAGGTGGGCGATGATGCCGCCGAGGTCGCCGATGCCGTCGCCGTCGGAGTCCGCGAAGGACCGCGGGTAGATCTGGTAGACGACCGCGTCGGTCCACCACGCGGGGGCGTCCCCGGCGCCGCTGCCGGTTCCGGACCGCTGGGCGGTGATGTCCTGCTGCTGGTGATCGGTGCTCATTCGACTGCTCCTCGGGTGACGCCGGAGATGACCCACCGCTGGGCGAAGGCGTACACCACGAGCAGCGGTGCCATCGCCATGAGGTAGGACGCGAACGCGACAGTGTAGTCGGTCTGGAACCGGGCCGGGACAACGTACGGGACGAGCGGCGCCGGCGGAGCCTGGGCCGTCCAGGCATCGGCGAGCATGCCGTGGAAGGGCGTGACCCCGACGTCCTCGAGCGCCGGGGTGCCGGCGGAGTCGGCGACGATCCCGGTCGGGGTGAGTTCGCCGAAGGTCGCGTTGGCGTTGAGGGTCAGCACGTCGGGGACGTCCTCCTCGACCGGGCGGGTGCGCAGGGTCGTCACGGCTGCACCGGTGCCGGGTGGGCGGACGGCGGCGGAGCGCCGGGGGTCTCGGTCATGGTTCTCCTCGGGCGACGACGACGGGCTTGAGTGGCTCTGACCGCCCCGACGACAACTGCAGAGCATCGATTCACTGTCTGGACTGTTGCGCGGAGCACAGTCCGAGACGGTCAAGAGGTGCACGTGGGTCGTACGGGAACATCGCCGCAGCTGCTGCGCCGCACCAACACCGTCGCGGTGCTGGACGTGATGCGCGAGTCCGGGGTCGTCACCGTCACGGAGCTCATCGAGGCCACCGGCCCGGTGCGCACCACTGTCATCGCCGTGTGCGACGACCTGTTGCGGGTGGACTGGATCGAGGAGCTGGAGGGGCCCTCCGACGCCCAGGTCTGCCGGCTCACCCCGGGGATGAGCACGGACGGCCGGGCTCGTCCCCGGGGCGTGCTCACGGCGGAGGCGCCCCCGGGCCGGCATCCGCCTCGAACCCGAGGAGCAGCTCGAGGCGGGCGCTGCGGGCGTGCAGCCGAGCCGCGGGGGAGACGTCGGCGCCGCAGGAGCGGCTGCCGAGACCGTGGTGGCCGACGTCGAGATGCAGGAACCAGCTGCGCCCGGCGGTGTCCGGCAGCTCGTGCGGGTGGCCCGCGGCCATGAGTTCGACGTCCCGGTACGGCGTGAGCGTCCACTGCAGGCCCCGGGGAGCGGGCGCGCCGTCCAGCTCCGCCCGCACCGTCCGCAGCTCGAGACGGGTGCCGTCCAGCAGGGGGATGCTGAGGCGCCGCGCACCGCTCCTGTTCCCCGAGGACTGGGGGCGGGCACCCGGCTCGGTCAGAGCACGCGCGGGGAGGCGGTGCGTGCCGTACCGTGCGGCGGCACAGGAGTCGGGGTAGGAGGCCTGCGGGCCGTCGCCGTCGAACTCCACGTCCCCGTCGGGATCCACGGGCAGGGACAGGACGCAGCCCACCCGCGCGAGCGGGAAGTCCAGTTCCGGCAGCTGCCAGGACAGCTCCAGGCGCCGAGCGCCGGGGACGTCCGTCCCGCTCCAGCGGTGCGTCAGCACGAACGGCGCGGCCGCCAGGTCGGCGCCCGGCGCGGCCCAGAGCGTGCGCACCGTGCCGGCCTGTGCGCCGGGGACGGGCGGCAGCGTGCGGGGCTGGAGACGGTGCAGGCCGTGGTCGAGCCAGCGCCGCGCCGTGGAGATCACGATCCCCGGTGTGCTGGTGGTGTCGCGCGGATCCGCGCCGGTGTAGGCGTACCAGTCCGTGGCGTCCCCGGCCGGCGAGGCCGCCCACAGTTCCCGGGTGGGCTCGATCGTGCCGGCGTCGTTGTCCGTGGGAGCACGGAACACGCAGAGCTCGGGGCCGCGGACCGCGTCGGGCGCCGTCGCGGCGGGCCCCGGAGCTCCGACGGGCACGGCGGGCGGGCCGGCGAGCCGGGCGTCGCGCCGCCGTGGCCCGGCCGCGGGGCCGTGGGCCTCCACCGACACCTCGAGGTGCTGGCCCGGTCCCGGTGACTCGGGCAGGGCCACCCGGTGGCTCCCGCGGGGCGGGAGGTCGTCCAGCTCCGTCGTCCCCGTGCGCACCGCCTCCCGCTCGGCCGTGCGCAGCGCCCAGCGCAGCCGGAGGCCGGTGAGCACGGTGTGGTCGTACCCGTTGCCGACCACCGCGTGCCCGGTCTCGAGCTCCAGGCGCAGCGGGTCGATCACCGCCGAGTACTCGACCAGGCCGGGACCGGGGGCGCCGTCGGCGGTGCACAGCCCGTCGAGCACGAAGCTGCCGTCGTGGATGGTCTCGCCGAAGTCGCCGCCGTAGGCGAGCACCGGGGAGCCGTCCGGTGCGACGGTGGCGATGCCGTGGTCCTTCCACTCCCAGACGAAACCGCCACAGGACCGGGGGTGAGCGCGGAAGATGTCCTCGTACTCGGCCAGACCACCGGGGCCCGTGCCCATGGCGTGGGCGTACTCGCACAGCACGAACGGCATCCGGGAGATCCGCTCGGAACCGGCGGTGTCCGTGGAGGGCACGCGATCGCCGGCGGCGATGCTGCGCGTCTCGCGCGGCGTCGGGTACATGCGGGAGTAGACGTCGGTGTACGCGGCGTCGTGGTCGCCCTCGTAGTGGACGGGACGGCTGTCGTGCCGGCGCAGCCAGTCCGCGGCAGCGGCCAGATTGGCGCCCGTGCCGGCCTCGTTGCCGAGGGACAGCATCACCACGCTCGCGTGGTTCTTGTCCCGGTGCCACATCCGGGCCGTGCGGTCGAGGTAGACGTCCCGCCACGCGGGATCGTCAGAGGGATTGCGCTCCCAGCCCTGCTGCACGAAGCCGTGGGTCTCGATGTCGCCCTCGAGGACGAGCCACAGCCCCGTCTCGTCGGCGAGCTCCAGGGCGTGGTGCGCCGGCGGGTAGTGGCTGGTGCGCACCGCGTTGACGTGGTGCTCCTGCATGAGGCGATACTCGTCACGGGTGAGGGCGGCGTCCACGGCGCGGCCCCGGCGCGGGTGGAACTCGTGCCGGTTGACCCCGCGGAAGCGCACCGGTGCGCCGTCGACCTGCAGGACGCCGTCGGCGGAGATCGCGACGCGGCGGAACCCGGTCCGGTGGGTCACGACCTGCCCCCGGGCGTGCAGGCGCACCTCGTAGAGGTGCGGGTCCTCGGCGGTCCAGGCGCGCACCGGCCCGACGCGCAGCTCCACCTGGCCGGGGCCGTCCACGGCGGCGGAGAGGCCGAGCTCCGGGATCACCACCCGCACCGGGAACGCGTCCGCGGCGGCCGTGAGCCGGCAGCCCAGGACGCCCTCGCCCGTGGCCGGGTCCCGGTCCGCGGTGAGGTGGACGTCGTCGATCCCGCCGTGCATCTCGCCGAGCACGCGGACGTCGCGGAAGATCCCGGGCAGCCACCACTGGTCCTGGTCCTCGAGGTAGGAGCCCGCGCTGAACTGGTGGACCCGCACCACTACGGTGTTCTCCCCCGAGCGGACGAGGCCGGTGATGTCGAACTCGTGGGTGAGCCGGGAGCCCATCGCCTGACCGGCCCACCGTCCGTTCACCCACACCCGGAAGGCCGACTCGACGCCCTCGAAGCGCAGCAGCACGGCGCGCAGGTCCTTCCCCGCGCCGCCGGTGAGATCGTCGAGCACGAAGCGCGTGCGGTGGTCGGCCGTCGGGTTGGCGTCCGGCACGTGGGGCGGGTCCACGGGGAAGGGATACCGGACATTGGTGTACCAGGGGGTGCCGAACCGGCGGTCGCCGTCGAGGTGCTCGAGCACCCAGTGGCCGGGCACGGGAACCCGCTCCGGCCAGACGGCGTCCGGCGCCGTCGGATCGGGGCACGCCGAGAGAGCGCCGGCCGCGGAGGGGAACCACCGGAAGTCCCATTCCCCGGCGAGGGAGAGCTCGGGCCTGTCGGAGGTGAGATGCGCGCGCGGCGGCAGCGACCCGAGGGACCCGTCGGGCCTGGTGAACCACCACGGGTCGGTTCGGGGGTCGGTGGTGCTGCCGGTGGTGGTGCAGGGGTGCATGGGCCTCGGTGCTCCGGGTCGGGTCGGACGACGTGCTGTGCGGGGTGGGGCAGGGCTGCGGGGCCCTGCGGATCAGTCGGGGAGGCGGTTGCCGGTGGTGGTGTCGAACAGGTGCACGTGCGCCAGGTCCGGGGCGACCCAGATGGTGGTCCCGGCCCGCGGCGGGGTCCGGCCCTCGACACGGACGATGAACTCGTGGGTGGTGGGATCGTCGGCCGTCCCGGTGGTGGGGTCCACGGGCACGATCGTGTTGGCGGCGGTGACCGGGGCGAGGTGGCCGTAGACGAAGGCGTCCGCGCCGAGCTCCTCGACCACGTCGGCCACGATCGGCAGTCCCGTGCCCTCCGCGGCCGGGGCGAGGTCCTCGGGCCGGATCCCGACCGTGACCTGGGACCCTCTCAGGGCGGATCGCTGGGCGGGGCTCAACGGGATCCGCACCGTGCCCAGCTGGGCCCCGGCCTCGGTGACGGGCACGCGGAAGAGGTTCATCGCCGGGGAGCCGATGAACCCGGCCACGAACTCCGTGGCCGGCCGGTCGTACAGCCTGCGCGGGGTGTCGACCTGCATCAGCAGCCCGTCCTTGAGCACCGCGACCCGGTCGCCCATCGTCATCGCCTCGACCTGGTCGTGGGTCACGTAGACGGTGGTGACCCCGAGCCGGCGGGTCAGCGAGGCGATCTGGGTGCGGGTCTGCACGCGCAGCTTCGCGTCGAGGTTCGACAGCGGCTCGTCCATCAGGAACACCTGCGGGGACCGCACGATGGCCCGGCCCATGGCCACCCGCTGGCGCTGCCCGCCGGAGAGGGCCTTGGGCTTGCGGTCGAGGTAGTCGGTCAGATCCAGGATCTTCGCGGCCTCCTCGACCCGCCGGCGGCGCTCCTCGGGGGAGATCTTGGCGATCTTCAGGGCGAAGCCCATGTTCTCGGCCACGGTCATGTGCGGGTACAGGGCGTAGTTCTGGAAGACCATGGCGATGTCGCGGTCCCGGGAGGGGACGTCGGTGACGTCGCGGTCGCCGATGTAGATGTTGCCGCCGGTGACCTCCTCGAGGCCGGCGAGCATCCGCAGGGTGGTGGACTTGCCGCACCCGGAGGGTCCGACCAGGACGAGGAACTCCCCGTCGGCGATGTCCAGGTTCAGGTCGGTCACCGAGGGCCGTTCGGCCCCGGGGTACTGACAGGTCACGTTGGCGTAGCGCACAGAAGACATGGTGGGTGTTTCCTCTCGGAGTTCCCGCAGGCGATGCTGCGGGTGGTGGCTGTGGAGCGGCACCGGATGGTGCCGGGCCCCCGGTACGGGTGTCCTCGGGGCCCGGGCCGGGTCAGGAGCCCTCGGTCTCGTCGGTCTCGAAGAGGACGTTGACGGCGTCATTGATCTCGGTGAGCGTCGAGGCCGGTACCCGGTTGGCGTAGATGTCCTCCAGGGCCGGGGTCATCAGGGCCGAGACGTCCGCGCCGAACTTGGTGACGGGGAAGTAGACGGTGTTGCCTTCTTCGACCGGGGCGATGAACGGCTCGGGGTCGATGCCCATCTGCCGGTAGGCCTCCGCGGCGAGGGGCGTGGCGTCCTGGCGGGAGGGGAAGACCACGCCGGCGCGGGCGACCTCCTGCTGGCACTGGGCCGAGCCCATGAACGCCGCCCACTGGGCCGCCCCCTCGGGGTTGTCGGTGTCCTTGACGATCGAGTCGGCCAGCCCGTTCAGCATGGTCCTGGCCGTGCCGTCGGGGCCCACCGGGGTGCGGGCGGTCCCCACGGGGAAGTCGTCGATGCCGGCGTAGGTGCTGATCATCCAGGCCCCGTCCAGCACCATGGCCGCCGATCCCGAGGCCAGCTGGGCGTTGACGCCCTCGGCGGCGTTGAACTGCCCGTACGGGGGCATGTATCCCTTGTCGGTCAGTCCGAAGTACCAGTCGAGGGTCTCGTGCAGGGCGGGGTCGTCCAGGTTGTAGTGGTCGCCCCACAGCGGCTCGTCGGTGACCTGCCAGCCGTTGGAGGCGGCGAAGGCCGACCACTGTCCCTGGCCGGCGGTGCTCCCGCCGGCCTCGGAGATGCCCAGGCCGTAGACGGCGACGTGGTCCTTGTCGAAGCCCGGTTCGTCGCCGCGGACCCCGTTCTCGTCCACGGTCAGGTGTGCCACGAGGTCCTCGAAGCTGCCGCCGTCCGCGGGGTTCCAGCTCCAGCCCTCGAGGTCCGCGGGGGTCAGGCCCGCCTCGGCGAGCAGCTCCTCGTTGTAGAAGGCCGCGACGGTGTCCCAGTCCTTGGGCACGCCGTACCGGTGGCCGTCCGGTCCGGTCCACAGGTCCACGAGGCCGTCCTGGTAGTCCTCGGGGTCCAGTGCCGCGGTGGCCGGGTGCTCGTCCAGCGGGGCCAGGACCTCGAGCTCGGCGAACTGCGGGTACTTGGACACGTGGTTGGTGAACACGTCCGGGCCGGTGTCGGCGATGAAGCCGGCGGTGAGCTTGGTCCAGTAGTCGTCCCACCCGGTCTGGGTGATGCGCACGTCCTGGTCGGGGTGCTCGGCCTCGAACATCTCGGCGCACTTCTGGTAGGCGGGCAGCTGGTTGGTGTCCCACAGCCAGTAGTCGACGACGCCGGTGGCCGTGGCCTCGGCGTCGGCGCCCGCCCCGCACCCGGTGAGGGCGAGCAGCGGGGCGGCGGACGCGGCCAGGGCCAGGCGCGCGCGGGCACGTGGCGTGCGCCGGGGGCGGTGGGAGAGTGCGGGGTTGCGTGTCATGGTGAGCTCCTACTTGATGCCGCTGAAGCCGATGGAGTTGACCACGCGCTTGGCGAAGACCGCGAAGAGCAGGATCATCGGCAGCGCGGCGATGAGGGTGGCGGCCATCAGGCCCGCCCAGTCGGTGCCGGTCTGCGGGGACTGCGCCCGGAAGACGCCCAGGGCCACCGTGAGCACGCGGGAGGCGTCCGTGTAGGAGACCATCAGCGGCCAGAAGTAGTCGTTCCAGGCGGTCATGTAGGTGAGGATGCCCAGTGTCGCCATCGGCGCCGCCGACATGGGCAGGACCACCCGGAAGAACACGCCGACCTTGGAGACGCCGTCCAGCAGGGCGGCCTCCTCGATCTCGGCGGGGACGTTCATGAAGAACTGCCGCAGGAAGAACACCGCGAACGGGGTCATGAACATCGTGGGCAGCGCGATGCCGAGCATGTTGTCCACCAGTCCCAGCTCCTTGATGAGCACGAAGTTGGGCAGCAGGGTGAAGATGGCGGGCACCATGAGCCCGGCCAGGAACAGGCCGAACACCTTGTCCCGCCCGGGCCACTTCAGCCGGGAGAAGGCGTAGGCGGCCATGGCCGAGAACAGCAGCTGGCCTGCGGTGATGAGCGTGGCCACCACCACGGAGTTCAACAGGTAGCGCCAGAAGTTCATCGCCGTACCGGATCCGCCCTCGGCCAGGGCCTCCTCGGTGGACTGCAGGCCCAGCACGCGTTCGAAGGCGCCGAAGGTGAACTCCGGCGGCAACCAGGAGGAGGGGTCGGTCTGGAGCCCCGGGTTCGTGGACAGCGCGGTGCGCAGCATCCAGTAGAACGGGAACAGCGTCACCAGGACGACGGCGATCAGGAAGGCCCAGGCGAGCACCTTGCCGGGGGCGATCCGCCGGCGCGGTGCGCCCGGGCGGGCGGGGCCGGTGTCCGTGGGGTCCGCGGCCACCGGGGCTGCCGCGCCGGCGGGGCTGGGCGCAGCGCTTCCGGGCTGCGCGGGAGCAGGGGTCGGGTTCATCGGAACTCCTCGGGGTCAGGCCAGGTCCGTGGACCCGGCGCGGGTCAGACGGAACTGGAGGAAGGTGATGACGGCCAGGACCACGAGCAGGGCCACGGACATCGCCGAGGCGTAGCCGAACTGGAAGCGGCCGAACGCCATGTCGTAGATGTAGAGCTGGAGCACGTTGGTGGCGTTGGCGGGTCCTCCGGCCGTGGTCACGGCCACGGTGTCGAACACCTGGAAGGACCCGATCACCGTCATGATGAGCACCAGCGCCAGGATCGGACGCAGCAGGGGCAGGGTGATGGTGAAGAAGGTGCGGACCTCGCCCGCCCCGTCGATCCGCGCCGCCTCGTAGACGGACTGGGGCAGGGTCTGGAGGCCGGCGAAGATCAGCAGGGCCGTGTAGCCCATGTGCCGCCAGACGTTGATCAGCGCGATCGTGGGGATCGCCCAGGTCTCGTCGGAGAGGAAGCCGATCCGGTCCAGCCCCACCCACGAGATGACCTGGTTGGCCACACCGAACTGGGTGTCGAGGATCCACAGCCACACGATGGCCGCGACCACGTTGGACACCAGGTACGGGGCGAGCACCACGCCGCGCAGGAACGTGGACTGCGTCAGGTGGTGCATCATCAGCGCGATGAGCAGGGCGAACGCGGTCTGGATGCCGATGTTGAGCAGGACGTACTGGACCGTGACCAGCAGCGAGTCCCAGAAGATGGGGTCCTGCACGAGACGGCGGTAGTTGGCCAGGCCGACGAACTCGGACGGGGTGAGGAGGTTGAAGCTGGTGAAGCTCAGCCAGATGCCGCGCACGGTGGGCCAGGCGAGGAAGACGAGGAAGCCGAGGGCGGCCGGGGCGATGAACACCAGGGCGATCCGGGTGTCCTGTCGTCCGCGCCGTCGTGGGCGTCCGGGGGCGCCGGCCGCACCGCGCCGGCGGGAGAGGGTCGTCGTGGACATGGGTGGCCTCAATCCTGGGTGGCGAGCGGGGCGGGGGACAGGGCCTCGAGACGGAGGATCCGCAGGGTGTCCGGGGCCAGCCACGGCGCGTGGACGCCCACCGTCTGCAGCGCGCGTCCGGACAGGACCGCGCCCTGCTCTCCGGGCCACCACGGCGGGCGGCGGAACCCGTGCGGCTCGGCTCCGGGGGTGACGTCCCGGACCCGGTAGCGGCGGTCCGGATCCAGGCCGCGCAGGCGGAACCGGCCCACCGGCTCGACGTCGGGCAGGGCGGCCGCGACGACGGCGAACAGCGCTTCCGAGCGGTCGGGGGCGACGACGCCGTGGATCTGCAGGGCCGGGTCGAACGCGTCCAGGCGCACCAGCCTGCCCGAGTGGAGCAGGCCGCGGTGGTCCTTGTGGAAGGCGACCCACTCGGCCAGCTCGGACGTCTCCTGCTCGGTGGCCTGGGTGAGGTCCCACTCGATGCCCAGGTGGCCCCACACGGCGGTGCCGGCGCGGAAGTGCAGGGTGTGCATGCGACCGGTGGTGTGCGAGGCGCCGGAGGCGATGTGGGCGCCCATGAGCTCCGCCGGGATCAGCTGCTGGGTCCACCGGTGCATCTGCTGGCGCTCGAAGGGATCGATGTCGTCGGAGGTCCACACCCGGTCGGTGTGCTCGAGGACCCCGAGGTCCACGCGGGCGCCGCCGGAGGAGCAGGACTCGATCTCCAGGTCCGGGAACCTCTCCTTCAGCTCGGCCATCAGCCGGTAGGTCGCCAGGGTCTGGGCGTGCACCCCGGGGCGTCCGTCGGGGTGGGTGCCGGCCTCGAGCAGGTCGCGGTTGTGGTCCCACTTGATGTAGGCGATCGGGTGCGCCGCCAGGAGAGCCACCATCTGGTCGCGCACGTGCGCGTACGCCTCCGGGATGCCCAGGTCGAGCACCTGCTGCCGGCGGGACTCGGTCGGCAGGCGACCGCCCGGGCCCATGATCCACTCGGGGTGGGCGCGGGCCACGTCGGAGTCGGGGTTGACCATCTCCGGTTCGAACCACAGCCCGAACTCCATGCCCAGGCCGGTGACGTGGTCGATCAGCGGGGACAGGCCCTGCGGCCACACGTCGGGGGAGACCACCCAGTCGCCCAGCCCGGCGCTGTCGTCGCGGCGGGCGCCGAACCACCCGTCGTCGAGCACGTACCGCTCCACGCCGGCGGCGGCCGCGCGGTCGGCCAGGGCGGTCAGCTTCTCGAGGCGGTGGTCGAAGTAGACGGCCTCCCACACGTTCAGCGTCACGGGCCGGGGCCGGGACGGGTGCTGGGGGCGGGTCCGGAGCCAGTCGTGGAAGCGTGCGGCCTGCTCGTCCAGCCCCAGCCCGTGCACGCCGTACAGCCAGGGGGTGGTGTAGCTCTCGCCCCGGGCCAGGACCACCTCTCCGGGCAGCAGCAGCTCGGAGGCGCCGAGGACCTGGTGACCGTCGTAGAGCCGCTCCGCCCACGTGCGGTGGTTGCCGGAGAAGCCCAGGTGCAGGCCCCAGACCTCGCCCTCGGCGAAGCCGAAGCCGGGCTCCCCGGCGGTCAGCACGTAGGCGGCGTCGGCGCCGGTGCGTCCCTTGCGTCCCTCCCGCAGGTGCGTGCCGACGGTGAGCTCCCGGCGCTGGGGCACGCGCTCCTTGCCCCAGTGCCCGGCGAAGTCCAGGACCTCCCGGGCGTGGGCGGGCACCGGGAGCACCAGGCCGAGCTCATGGACGCGGTAGGACCCGGCGGCGGTGTTCGTCAGGGTGGCGCGGGCCCGCAGCAGCCCCGAGGACGTCAGTTCCAGCTCGATCACCACGCGCAGACCCGCGCCGGTGTCCTCCGCCACCACGTGCAGGCGGCCCGCGCCGACGCTCACCAGGGCCCCGTCCGTGGCGACCTCCTGCGGGTCCACCGGCTCCAGGAAGGCCTCCGTCACCCGCAGGAGCGGGGTCCACCCGGTGCCGTCCCGGTCCCCGACGAGTCCCGGCCGGCCGCTCCAGCCGGTGTGCCGGCTGCCCAGCACGTCGGGGCGCATCGGGAGGTCCTGCCCGTTGGCCGTGCCGTGGGGCACGGCGGCCTCGACGAGCAGGGTGGCCTCGGCCGCGTCGAGACCGGGCAGCGCCGCGCCCCAGTGCACCACCGAGGGCAGCAGGGTCTCGGAGAGGTCGACCAGCACCGATACGCCCCCGCTCAGGAGGTGGACACGGCACGGTCCGGTCGGATCGAGGGTGGTGGTCGGCTCGAGGGTCACAGCAGTCACGTCGGCTCCTGGTCGCTGATCGGGGTGGTGGGGGCGGGCACTCGATCGAGGCGATCGATCGGTGTGTTCCATGTCATAGTAGAAGCGACAGAATCAAACATCAACCCTGTTGAAAAACACACCGAAATGTTTGTATTGTGGGACAAGTCACCATTCCGAGGCCTCGACGGGCCTGTGCCGAACCAGGAGGACCCATGACCGAGATGCTTCCCGACCGCCGGCGGCGGGAGATCCTCGACCGCGTCCGCGCGGCCGGCGCCGTACGGGTCGCCGACCTGGTCGCCGAGCTGGGCGTGTCGGACATGACGGTGCGCCGGGACCTGGACCGGCTGGCCCGGGACGGGGAGCTGCAGAAGGTGCACGGCGGGGCGAAGCTGCCCGCGGGGTCCTCCGCGGCCGAGCCGGGCTTCACGCACAAGTCCGAGCTGCAGCTGCCGGAGAAGGCCGCGATCGCCGCCGCGGCCGAGGCCATGGTGGAGCCCGGGATGTCGGTCTCGCTGAACTCCGGGACCACCACCTTCGCCCTGGCCCGCGCCCTGCGCCGCGTCTCCGGGATCACGGTGGTGACGAACTCCCCGCGCATCGCCGACGTGCTCCAGGACGCGCCGGCCACGGGCCAGACCGTGGTCCTCCTCGGCGGCGTCCGCACCCCCTCGGACGCCCTGGTGGGCCCGCTGGCCACCGCGGCCCTGCGCACCCTGCACGTGGACCTGTGCTTCCTGGGCGTGCACGGGCTGTCGGTGCGCGACGGGCTGACCACCCCGAACATGATGGAGGCCGAGATCAACCGCCTCTTCCTGGAGCGCTGCGACCGCAGCGTGGTGCTGGCCGACTCCACCAAGTGGGGCCTGTCCGGTCTGCACCGCATCGCCGGTCTCGAAGAGGTCGACACCGTCGTGACCGACGACGGCCTCGACGCCGCGGACCGCGAGACCCTGAACCAGCACGTCCCCGACCTGCGACTGGAGCCCGTCCGATGACACTTCCCCTGCCCACCGGACGCGCCGGGACCCTCGCGCACCGCACCCACCACCTCGCCGACGGGCGGGAGGCCGTGTTCTTCTCCGACCGCGGCACCCCGCCCGTGGAGCACGTCGTGGACCGCAGGCCCCTCGACGCCCGGTCCGGTGGCGGCGAGGTGCGCTTCGACCGGCTGACGGGGGAGTGGGTGGCCGTGGCCGCCCACCGCCAGGCGCGCACCTATCTGCCCCCGGCCGACCAGTGCCCGCTGTGCCCGAGCACGGGCGGGCGGGAGTCGGAGATCCCCGCGGAGGACTTCGACGTCGTCGTCTTCGAGAACCGCTTCCCCTCGCTGGGGCCGGAGCTGGCCGAACTGCCGGACCCGGAACAGGTGGGGGAGCGGTCCCTGTGGGGCGCCCCGTCCCCGGCCGTGGGGCGCTGCGAGGTGGTGGTGTTCACCCCCGAGCACCAGGGCTCCTTCGCGTCCCTGCCCTTCGAGCGGGCGCGCACCGTGGTGGAGGCCTGGGCCCAGCGCACCGAGGCGCTCTCGGCCATGGCCGGCGTCCGGCACGTCTTCCCCTTCGAGAACCGCGGCGAGCAGATCGGCGTGACCCTGCACCATCCGCACGGGCAGATCTACGCCTATCCCTATCCGGCTCCGCACGCCGCCAGGCTGGCCGCCCGCTCGAGGGCCCACCTGGCCGCCACGGGACGGGCGCTGATGGGGGAGGTCCTGGCCGACGAGACCGCCTCCGGGGACCGGGTGGTGCTCGAGGGCGAGCACTTCTCCGCGTTCGTGCCCTATGCCGCGCGCTGGCCACTGGAGGTCCACCTCGTCCCGCACCGGCAGGTGCCGGACCTCGCCGCGCTCACCGGGCCCGAGCGGGACGAGCTGGCAGTGGTGTACCAGGACCTGGTCCAGCGCGTCGACCGGCTCTACACGACCCCGACCCCCTACATCGCCGCCTGGCACCAGACCCCCGTGGACGCGGCGGACCGGGAGGCCGGCCGGCTGCACCTGCAGCTCACCAGCCCGCGCCGGGCCGAGGACAAGCTGAAGTTCCTCGCCGGCTCCGAGGCCGCCATGGGGGCGTTCATCAACGACGTCACCGCCGAGCAGACCGCCGCACGCCTGAGGGAGGCCGCACGATGACCCGCCGACAGACCGCTCCGCCGCCCGCGCACGACGACGCCGTCCGGGCCGAGCAGCTCGCCCGGCGCTTCGCCGAGGTGTACGGCCACGTCCCCGACGGGGTGTGGCGGGCCCCGGGCCGGGTGAACCTCATCGGGGAGCACACCGACTACAACGACGGCTTCGTGCTCCCGTTTGCCATCGACCGCTCCGCCATGGTCGCCGTCCGGCTGCGCCGCGATCCCGGGCCGGCGCCGGAGCACGGGCAGGAGCCCGGACCGGGGCACGGCGAGGAACGGGAGCCGGCCGGGCACGACGTCGTCGACCTGGCCTCCACCTGGGCCCCGGACGGCTCCGGGCTGTCCCGGGCGCGGTTCCGGATCCCGGAGCTGCGCCCGGGGACGGTGCCCGGGTGGGGAGCCTATCCGGCCGGGGTCGTGCACGTGCTCGCCGGCCTCGACGGGGTCCGGGTCCCCGGCTTCGAGCTGCTGCTCGACTCGACCGTCCCCGTGGGCGCGGGCCTGTCCTCCTCCCACGCGGTGGAGGTCGCCACCGTCGTGGCGCTGGACGACCTGCTGGGGCTGGGTCTGGACCGCCCCGAGATAGCGCGGCTGACGCAGCGGGCGGAGAACGAGTTCGTCGGCGCCCCGACCGGGATCATGGACCAGTCGGCCTCGCTGCGGGGCCGGGCGGGAGCCGCGCTGTTCCTGGACTGCCGGACCCAGGCGGCCGAGCTCGTGCCGCTGCCGGTGGCCGAGCACGGGCTGACGGTGCTGGTGCTGGACACGGGGGTCGCCCACTCCCACGCCGACGGCGGCTACGCCGCCCGCCGCGCCGCCTGCGAGCGCGGGGCCGCCGCCCTCGGCGCGGCCTCCCTGCGCGACGTCCCGGAGCAGGCCGAGCTGACCGCGCTCGACGAGCAGACCGCCCGCCGGGTCCGGCACGTGCTCGGCGAGAACCGCCGGGTGCTGGAGACCGTCGAGCGGCTGCGGGCCGGTGACGTCCGGGGCATCGGGGAGCTGCTGGTCGCCTCCCACGCCTCGCTGCGGGACGACTACGAGGTGTCCTGCCCGGAACTGGACCTGGCCGTGGACACCGCCCTCGCCGCGGGGGCCCTGGGCGCCCGGATGACCGGCGGCGGCTTCGGCGGGTCCGCGATCGCCCTCGTGCCCGAGGAGCGGGCGGACCGGGTGCGCAGCGCGGTCGCGGAGGCCTTCGCGGAGGCGGGCCGCCGGGCGCCGGACGTCTTCGCCGTCGTGCCGGGGGAGGGGGCCGGCCGGGTGCGGTGACGGGCCCCGCCCGGGGCCGCCGGTCACGTTCAGGACACGGGTCACCGCCGTGGAGCCCGCGTGCCAGAATGACCGCATGAGCAACCCCATGAACATCTCCGGGCGCAACCCCGACAAGGAGGCCCGCGCGCACCGGCCCCCGGTCACGGAGCTGTCCCCGGAGCAGTGCTGGGAGCACCTCTACAGCGCCCGCTTCGGTCGGATCGCCACCATGGACGGCGACGAGATCGAGATCACCCCGATCAACCTCGTGGCCGACGACGGGAAGATCTACTTCCGCACGGCCAAGGGCACCAAGCTGCTGCACCTGGTGCTCAACGAGCACGTGGCCGTGCAGGTCGACCAGGCGCAGGGCGGGGAGGCGTGGTCCGTGATCGTGCGCGGCACCGCCCGCCAGCTGACCGATCCGGAGGAGACCGCCCGGGTGGACGAGCTGCCGCTGCGGCCGTGGCTGGAGACCACCAAGCTCGAGTACGTCGAGGTGGTCCCCACGAAGGTCACCGGCCGCGTGTTCCACCTGGGCCACTGACCCCGCACCGCGGACCGGTGCCCGGCCCGGCGCCGGGGGCCCCGCCGCGCTTGTAGCCTGGACCCGTGGCACAGCACCGGATCGTCCTGCACTACGTCTTCACCCCGCTCCCCGACCCCACGGCCGTGATGCTCTGGCAGCGCGCCCTGTGCACGGGCCTGGGCCTGCGCGGCCGGATCATCGTGTCCCCGCACGGGCTCAACGCCACCGTGGGCGGTGAGGTCGGGGCGCTCAAGCAGTACACCCGGGCCACCCGCTCCTATCCCGGCTTCCGGGACACGGTGTTCACGTGGTCGGACGGCTCGGCCGAGGACTTCCCGCGGCTGTCGGTCAAGGTCCGCGACGAGCTCGTGTCCTTCGGCGCGCCGGGCGAGCTCCGGGTCGACGAGCACGGCGTCGTGGGCGGCGGCACCCGCCTGGCCCCCGCCGAGGTGGACGAGCTCGTGGCCCGCCGGGGCGAGGACGTCGTGTTCTTCGACGGCCGCAACGCCCACGAGGCGCGGATCGGGCGCTTCCGCGGGGCCGTGGTCCCGGACGTGGCGCACACCCGCGACTTCGTGGCCGAGCTGGACTCCGGGAAGTACGACCACCTGAGAACGCGGCCCGTGGTCACCTACTGCACCGGCGGGATCCGCTGCGAGGTGCTCTCCGCGCTGATGCGCGAGCGCGGCTTCGAGGAGGTCTACCAGCTCGACGGCGGCATCGCCGCGTACGGGCGCGAGCGCGGGGACCGGGGGCTGTGGGAGGGCTCCCTCTACGTCTTCGACCGGCGCATGCACGTGCCGTTCACCCCGGCCGCGGTCACGATCGGGCGCTGCGACCGGTGCGCCGGGCCCGCGAACCGCTTCGTCAACTGCGCGGACGCGTCCTGCCGCGCCCTCGTCCTCGCGTGCCCCGCGTGCCAGGCCGAGCACCCGCAGCTCACCTGCCCCGCGGGGTGCGGGGCCGCCCCGGCGCCCGACGACGACGCCCCGGTC
Source organism: Kocuria sp. CH-021 (assembly GCF_049716185.1). Classification (NCBI taxonomy): domain Bacteria; kingdom Bacillati; phylum Actinomycetota; class Actinomycetes; order Micrococcales; family Micrococcaceae; genus Kocuria; species Kocuria sp. CH-021. The sequence goes on from NZ_JBNAFK010000001.1 coordinate 121,978, forward strand.
GCCTCCCTGCCCGCCCCGGGCCTCGTGCCCGCCCCGGGGAGCGCCGCATGAGCCCGGACGCCACCGGCCCCGCGGTCCCGGCCTTCTCCCGGGTCCCGGGCACGCCCGTCTCGGACGACCCGCGGGCACCGGCCGCCCTGCACGACGCCCTCCGCCGCACGGGCTTCACCCACGACCGCGTGGCGGAGCTGCTGGGGGAGGCCGCCATGGACGCGCTCGCGCGGGACCAGGCGGTGCCCGCCCTGCGGGTGCTCGAGCCGGCCCTCCGCACCCCCGGGCACCCGGACCGGGCCCTCGCCGGGATCACCACCCTCTTCCTGCTGGGGCGCACCGTCCCCGCGGAGACGCTCGAGCCCGCCCCGGTGCGCCCCGAGCAGCTCCTGGGCCTGGGCCTCGCCGAGGAGACGGCGGGCGGGCTGCGCTCCACCGTGGACCTGCGCCCCCACGCCTCCGACGACGGGACGGAGCTCTACGTCGCGAGCGACCTGGGCGAGTCCCAGCGGCCCGGTGCGCTGCGCCGGGACCACGTCCTGGGCATCGGGCAGGCGTCCCTGACGCTGGCCCAGACCACCGACCGCCGCCGGGTGGACCGGGCGCTGGACCTGGGGACCGGCTGCGGCATCCAGGCGTTCCACCTCCTGGCGCACGCGGGGCACGTCACCGCGACCGACGTCTCGGACCGGGCGCTGGGCTTCACCCGGTTCAACCTGCTGCTCAACGCGGAGGCCCTCGGCATCGACCCCGGCCGGCTGGAGGACCGGGTGAGCCTGCGGGCGGGCTCCCTGCTCGAGCCCGTGCGCGGCGAGCAGTTCGACCTCGTGGTGTCCAACCCGCCGTTCGTGATCACCCCGCGCCCCGCCGGTGAGGCCCCGCAGGACCGCTACACCTACCGGGACGGCGGCCTGCCCGGGGACCGGATCGTGGCCGACCTCGTGCGCGAGCTCCCCGCGGTCATGGCCCCCGGGGCCACGGCCCACCTGCTCGGCAACTGGGAGGTGCTCGCCCCGCCGCCGGGGGACGCCCGCCCGGCCGCCGAGCGCTGGGCGCTGCGGCCCGAGCAGTGGGTTCCCGAGGAGGTGGACGCGTGGTTCGTCCAGCGGGAGCTGGCCACCCCGGAGGAGTACGCCGAGACGTGGCTGCGGGACGCGGCGGAGTCCCGCGACCTCGAGCACTACGAGCGCGCCTACCGCGCCTACCTCGACGACTTCGCCGCCCGCGGCGTCGAGGCCGTGGGCTTCGGGATGATCCGCCTCCGCCGCCCGGCGCGCACCCGCCCCGGGGACGTGCTGCGCCGCTTCGAGCACGTCCCCCACCCGGTCCAGCAGCCGCTGGCCCCGGCGCTCGCCGCCGCGTGGGAACGGGCCGACTGGCTCGCGGCGCACCCGCAGGACTGGCTCGACGCCCGGCTCGTGGCCCCCGAGGACGTCACCGAGGAGCGCCACCAGCGTCCCGGCGCGGAGCACCCCGGCGTGATCCTGCTCCGGCAGGGGGCCGGGCTGCGCCGGACCGTGGTGCTCTCGAGCGAGGCCGCCGGCTTCGCCGGGGCGTGCGACGGCGAGCTGAGCGCCCGGCAGATCCTCGGGGCGCTCGCCGCCCTGCTGGACTGGGCCGGCGAGGAGCGGCAGCGGCTGACCGAGGAGGTCCGCCACCTCGTGCTCGACGGCTTCCTCGTGCCGCAGGAACCGGTGCCGTCCCCGGCGTGAGCGGCCGTCTTCGGCGTGAGCGGCCGTGCCGGGCCGTTCCCGGCGGCGTCCCGGGCGGTGCCGGGGCGGTCGGGGCCGTGGACGGCGTCGCGGGCACGGGAGCTGTGGGCGGCCTCGCGGGCGCAGGAGCTGTGGGCGGATGAGCAGGCGGCGCCGCGGCCGCCGGGGTGGAAGGATGGGGGCATGAGCATCGGAGACAACCTGAGCCCCATCAAGACCCTCGACAAGGACGCCGTCTGGCAGCTCCTCGAGAAGCACCCGTTCGGGCGGCTCGCCGTCGAGGCGGCCGGACTCGTGGACATCTTCCCCGTGAACTACGTGGTGCACCAGCACAAGCTGTACTTCCGCACCGCCCAGGGCTCCAAGCTCTCGAGCCTGATCGTCAACGACCAGGTGGCGTTCGAGATCGACGAGGTCTCGGAGGACGACGTCGTGCGCTCCGTGGTGGTGCACGGGCGGGCCCGGCGGCTCGAGACCCGTGCCGAGGTGGACGCCGCGGAGGAGCTGCCGCTGAAGCCGTGGGCGCCCACGCTCAAGTACAACTTCGTGGTCATCGACGTGGAGACCGCCACCGGCCGCGAGTTCACGATCGGCGCCGAGCCCGAGCGCTACCCCTCCTGAGCGCGGCCCCGGCCGCGGCCCGGCCGATCGGAGCCGTCCGGGCCCCGGGCGGCCGGGCGCCCGGTCCGGGAGCCGCCGCGGCCCCCGGCCGGGCCACCGGGCGGGGACCGACGGCGGTGAGGCGTTATGGTGGAGCGCAACGGCGGGCCGACGCCCGCCCGTTCGACCCGACGTCCAGCAGCGCCGCGGCCCGCGGCACCGCGGAGCGCAGCAAGGAGTACCGTGCCAACGAAGGCCACCCAGAGCCCCGGAACGGGCAAGAGCCTGCTCATCGTGGAGTCCCCCTCGAAGGTCAAGACCATCGCCGGGTACCTCGGCGACGCCTACGAGGTCGAGTCCTCGATGGGGCACATCCGTGATCTCCCGCAGCCCTCGGAGCTGCCGGCGGAGCTCAAGAAGGGGCCCTACGGCAAGTTCGCGGTGGACGTGGAGCACGGCTTCGAGCCGTACTACGTGGTCAACCCGGACAAGAAGAAGAAGGTCACCGAGCTCCGGCGCAAGCTCAAGGACGCCGACGCCCTCTACCTCGCCACCGACGGCGACCGCGAGGGGGAGGCGATCGCGTGGCACCTCCTGGAGGTGCTCAAGCCCAAGGTCCCCGTCTACCGGCTCACCTTCCCCGAGATCACCCGCGAGGCCATCGAGCGGGCCTTCGGCGAGCTGCGCGAGCTCGACCAGGACCTGGTCGACGCGCAGGAGACCCGGCGCATCCTGGACCGGCTCTACGGCTACGAGATCTCCCCGGTGCTGTGGCGCAAGATCGCCTCCGGCCTGTCCGCAGGGCGCGTGCAGTCCGTGGCCACGCGCCTGGTGGTGGAGCGGGAGCGGCAGCGCATGGCCTTCGTGCCCGCCGACTACTGGGACCTCAGCGGGACCTTCGCCCGCACCGACGGCGAGGACGCCGGCACCGCCTTCAGCGCCCGGCTCTCCTCCGTGGACGGCAAGCGGGTGGCCGGGGGCCGCGACTTCGGCGACGACGGCGTGCTCAAGGGCGCCGTCGACAAGCTCGCGCACCTCGACGAGCAGGCCGCCCGCGAGCTGGCCGCCGGCCTCGAGGACGCGGCGTTCACGGTCCGGTCGCTGGAGACCAAGCCCTACACCCGCCGCCCGGCCGCGCCGTTCACCACCTCCACGCTGCAGCAGGAGGCGGCGCGCAAGCTGCGCTTCACGTCCCGGACCACCATGCAGGTGGCGCAGAAGCTGTACGAGAACGGCTACATCACCTACATGCGCACCGACTCCGTGGCGCTGTCGGACCAGGCGGTCACGGCCGCCCGGCGCCAGGCCACGGAGCTCTACGGCGCGGACTTCGTGCCCGGCTCCCCGCGGCTCTACAGCTCCAAGTCGAAGAACGCGCAGGAGGCGCACGAGGCCGTGCGCCCCGCCGGGGACTCCTTCCGCACCCCCAACCAGGTCCGCGGCGAGCTCTCCGCGGACGCCTACCGGCTCTACGAGCTGATCTGGAAGCGCACCGTGGCCTCCCAGATGGCCGACGCCAAGGGCTCGACGGCGACCGTGCGGCTCGGGGCGACCTCGTCCACCGGCCGGGACGCCGAGTTCTCCGCGTCCGGCACCGTCATCACCTTCCGCGGCTTCCTGGCCGCCTACGAGGAGGGCCGGGACGAGGACCCCGCCACCGACAAGGACGGCGGCAAGGACGGGGACAAGCGGCTCCCGCGGATGGCGGAGGGCGACCGCCTGGACGCCACCGACGTCGAGGCGGACGGGCACCGCACCTCGCCCCCGCCCCGCTACACCGAGGCGTCCCTGGTCAAGGTCCTCGACGAGCTCGGCATCGGCCGGCCCTCGACCTACGCGGCCGTCATCTCGACGATCATGGACCGCGGCTACGTCCGGGTGCGGGGCTCCGCGCTCATCCCCTCGTGGACCGCGTTCTCCGTGGTGCGCCTGCTCGAGGAGCACTTCTCCGACTACGTGGACTACGACTTCACGGCGGAGATGGAGGAGGGCCTCGACCGGATCGCCCGCGGCGAGGAGGACAGCACCGACTGGCTGCAGGACTTCTACTTCGGCTCCCAGGGCCACGAGAACGGGCTCAAGCCCATCGTCGACGACCTCGGCGAGATCGACGCGCGCGCCGTGAACTCGATCCCCGTGACCGAGGACATCACCCTGCGGGTCGGCAAGTTCGGCCCCTACCTCGAGGTGGCCGGGACCCTGGACCCGGAGACCGGGGAGCTCACCGACCCGGTCCGGGCCAACGTGCCGGAGGACCTCGCCCCCGACGAGCTCACGCCCGACAAGGCCCGCGAGCTCATCGAGACCGGCAAGGCCGACGGCCGCGAACTCGGCCGCGACCCCGTGACCGGGCGCACCATCGTGGCCAAGGACGGCCGCTACGGGCCCTACGTCACCGAGGTGATCCCCGAGCCCACCGCCGAGGAGCTCGCGGCCCAGCCCGTCGAGTACTACAAGAACGGCAAGCCCAAGCCCCCGAAGAAGCCGGTCAAGGAGAAGCCCCGCACGGGGTCCCTGCTCTCCACGATGACCCTGCAGGACGTGACCCTCGAGGACGCCCTCAAGATCCTGTCCCTGCCGCGCACGCTGGGCACGGACGCCGAGGGCAACGAGATCACGGTGCAGAACGGCCGGTTCGGCCCATACCTCAAGAAGGGCGGCGACTCGCGCTCGCTGCAGTCCGAGGAGCAGCTGTTCACGGTCACCCTCGACGAGGCCCTGAAGATCTACGCCCAGCCGAAGCAGCGCGGCCGCGGCAGCGCGAAGCCGCCGCTCGCGGACCTGGGCACCGACCAGATCACGGAGCGGCCCATGGTGATCAAGGACGGTCGCTTCGGTCCGTACATCACCGACGGGGAGACCAACGTGACGGTTCCGCGCGGCGAGACGGTGGAGCAGATCACCCCGGCGCGCGCGAGCCAGCTGCTCGCGGAGAAGCGCGCCCAGGGCCCCGCCCCGAAGAAGACGGCGCGGTCCTCGGCCAAGGGCACGACGAAGACCGGCACGAAGAAGAGCACGGCCAAGAAGCCCGCGGCGGCCAAGCCCGCCCGCGCCGGGTCCAAGGGCTGAGCCGTCCCGCGCGCGGGGCGGACACGGAACTCGAAGGAGCACCACGGCATGCGTCTCGGAGTCCTCGACGTGGGGTCGAACACCGTCCACCTCCTCCTGCTCGACGTCTACCCCGGCTCGCGGCCCGAGCCGTACGCGTCCCACAAGCTCGGCCTGCGGCTCGTGCAGTACCTCGACGCGGACGGCCGCATCTCCGACGCCGGCCGGGACGCCCTCACCGCCTTCGTGATCGAGGCCCGGGACTTCGCCGTGGACAACCGGGCCGAGGACTTCCTGGCGTTCGCGACCTCCGCGATCCGCGAGGCCGGCAACGGGGCGGAGGTGCTGGACCACGTGCAGTCCCGCTCCGGCGTCACCCTCACGGAGCTGGCCGGGGACCAGGAGGCGGCCGTGACGTTCTTCGCGGTGCGCCGCTGGTTCGGCTGGGGCGCGGGGACCGTCCTGGACCTCGACATCGGGGGCGGCTCCTTCGAGATGGCCCTGGGCGACAACGCGCTGCCCACCGTGGCGACCTCCGTGCCGCTGGGCGCGGGGCGTCTCACCCGCACGTTCATCGCCGGTGACCTCGCGACCCCCAAGGAGATGAAGGCGCTGCGCAAGCACGTGCGCCAGGAGCTCAAGCCCGCGGTCGCGAAGGTCCGGGCGGCGGGGGAGCCCACCTGCGTGGCCGGCACCTCGAAGACCTTCCGCTCCCTGGCCCGGATCTGCGGGGCCGCGCCCTACGCCATGGGGCCCTACGTCCCGCGGACCCTGCACCTGGAGGACCTGCGGCTGTGGACCCGCCGGATGGAGGCGATGACCCCGGACGAGCGCGCCGAGATGCCCGGGGTCTCGCCCACCCGGGCGCACCAGATCCTCGCCGGGGCCGTGGTGGCCGAGTCCGCCATGGACGCCTACGGCGTCGAGTCGATCCGGATCTGCCCGTGGGCGCTGCGCGAGGGGCTGATCCTGCGCCGGCTGGACCAGCTGAACAGCCACTCCGACGTCCGCACCGTGGACCCCCGGCACCTGGTGGGTGCGGCATGAGCGAGCAGCCGGGCCCCGCCGCGGAGCCGTACCGCCCCCACGTGGCGCTGTCCACCAGCTCCCTCTACCCGCTCGGGGTCCCGGAGACCTTCGAGGCCGCCGTGGAGCTGGGCTACGACAGTGTCGAGGTGCTCGTCACGCACGAGCGGATGAGCCAGCTCACCCACCAGCTGCAGGATCTCGTGCAGCGCCACCAGCTCCCCATCTCGACCATCCACGCGCCCACCCTCCTGCTCACCCAGCAGGTGTGGGGCAAGTCGTGGACCAAGATCCAGATGGCCGCCGCCCTCACCGAGCAGGTGGGCGCGGAGGTCGTCGTGGTCCACCCGCCCTTCCGCTGGCAGCGACGGTACGCCGCGAACTTCGTGGAGGGCGTGCGGGTGGTCTCCCAGGCCACGGGCGTGAAGATCTCCGTGGAGAACATGTACCCCTGGCGGGTCCGCGGCCGCGACACCGTGGTCTACGCCCCCCACTACAGCCCGCTGGGCCAGGACTACGACTGGGTGACGTGGGACTTCTCGCACGCCGCGACCGCCCGGATGGACTCCCTGGCCGCCATCCAGGAGCTGGGCCCCCGGCTCGGCCACGTGCACCTGACCGACGGCTCGGGCGAGACCACGGCGGACGAGCACCTGCTCCCGGGCCACGGCGTCCAGCCCGTCGCCGAGTCCCTCCGGCACCTCGCCTCCACCCGGTGGCAGGGCATCATCGGGGTCGAGGTCTCGACCCGCCGCTCGAAGAGCCCCGAGGAGCGCACCCAGTGGCTCGCGGAGTCCCTCGAGTTCGCCCGCCGGCACACGAGCCTGTCCGACGACGCCGACAGCTCCGCCGAGCCCGGCAGCACTGCCGAGCCCGGCAGCACTGCTGAGCCCGGCGGCGCTGCTGAGCCCGGCGGCGCTGCTGAGCCCGGCGGCACCGGGAGCTCGGGCGGCACCGGGGGCCCTGCCGGTGCCGACAGCGCCGAGGCCACCGGGGTCGGCGACGGCTGACTCCCGGGGCGCCCGCCGGCCCGAGCCCACCGCCCCGCCCGCCCCGCGCCCGACCGCTCCCGTGCCACCGTTCCACTCCGACCGTTCCCGTCCGACCGTTCCCGTTCCACCGTTCCACTCCGACCGTTCCCGTCCGACCGTTCCCGTTCCACCGTTCCACTGCCACCGATGAGAGGACCTCACCGACCATGACTCCTGTGCTCGCCTTCCTGGGCTGCGGCTCCATGAACGGTTCCATCCTGCGGGGGGTGCTGGCCTCCGGCGTGCCCGTCGACCGGATCCGGGCCACCGTCCGCTCCGCGGAGAGCGCCCGCCGGCTCGAGGACGAGACGGGCGTGCGGCCCTACGTCACCGGGGAGGACCCCGAGGCGAACCGGCGGGCCGCGCAGGAGGCGGACGTCGTGCTGCTCGGGGTGAAGCCCGTCGGCATCCTCGAGCTCGCCCGCGAGATCGCCCCCGCGCTGCGCCCCGGCACGGTCGTGGCGTCGGTGGCCGCGGGGATCTCCGTCGGCGCCCTGGAGCGCGCCCTCCCCGCCGGCCAGCCGGTGGTGCGCACGATGCCGAACACGCCCTCCAGCGTGGGCCGCGGGGTCGTCTCGGTGACCCCGGGCAGCGCCACCGCCCCGGAGCAGACGGAGGCCGTGCGCCGGGTGCTCGAGGCCGTGGGCACCGTGGTCGAGGTCCCGGAGGAGCAGGTGGACGCCGTGACCGGGGTCTCGGGCTCCGGGCCCGCCTACGTGTTCCTGCTGGCGGAGGCCATGCAGCACGCGGGGGAGCGGATGGGACTGTCGGCGGACGTGGCGCGGGTCCTCGCGAAGGAGACCGTCTCCGGCGCCGGGGAGCTGCTGCGCCCCGCGGAGGCCGACCCCGCGGCCCTGCGCAAGGCGGTCACCAGCCCCAAGGGCACCACGGACCGGGCCATCACGACCTTCCAGGAGAACGGCTTCGAGGACCTCGTCGCCTCCGCCGCCCGCGCCTCCGCGGACCGCTCGGCGGAGCTCACGCGCGAGTTCAGCGACTGAGCCGGCGCCGGGGGGACCCCGGGCTCAGGGGCGGGCCGCGAAGCGCTCCAGCAGGTCCACGTGCCCCGAGACGATCAGCAGGTCGCGCGAGGTGACCTTGGTGTCGGGGCGGGCGTAGGTGAAGTCCTCACCCGGGGACTTCACGCCCACCACGGTCACGCCGTACTTCGAGCGGACGTTGGAGTCGCCCAGCGTGAAGCCCTGCACCTCCCGCGGCGGATACATCTTGACGATCGCGAAGTCGTCGTCGAACTCGATGTAGTCCAGCAGCCGGCCCGAGACGAGGTGCGCCGTGCGCCGCCCCGCGTCCGCCTCGGGGAAGATCACGTGGTGCGCCCCGATGCGGGAGAGGATCTTGCCGTGCGAGGGCGTGATGGCCTTCGCCCAGATCCGGCTCACGCCGAGGTCCACGAGGTTCGCCGTGATCAGCACGCTCGACTCGATGGACGTGCCGACGCCCACCACGGCCGAGTCGAACTCGGCCGCCCCCAGCTGGCGCAGGGCGTCGATGTCGGTGGCCTCGGCCTCGACCACGTGCGTGAGCTGCCCCGAGAGCTTCTGGACGAGCTGGGCGTCCCGCTCCACGCCCAGGACCTCCCGGCCCTGGCGGGCCAGCTGGAGCGCGGTGGCCGTGCCGAAGCGGCCGAGGCCGATCACGAGCACGGGGACGCTGTGGGACGAACGGTCAGCCAATGATGGGCCTTTCCTCGGGGTACTTGTACAGGCGCCGGCGCGAGCGCAGCGCCAGGGCGGCGGCCACGGTGGTGATGCCGATGCGCCCGACGAACATGGTCGCCGCGAGCACGTACTTGCCCTCCGGCGGCAGCTCCGCGGACAGTCCCACGCTCAGCCCGCACGTGGCGTAGGCCGAGATCACCTCGAAGAGCACCCGGTCCAGCGGCGCGTCCGAGACGGCCAGCAGGATCCCGCAGGCCACCAGCACGATCGTGGCCCCCATCATGGTGACCGAGATCGCGATCCGCAACGCCTCCTCGGGGATGGTGCGGTAGAACGCGATGACGGACCGGTCGCCGCGGGCCTCGGCCAGGACCGCGAGGAACAGGACGGCGAGCGTGGTGACCTTGATGCCGCCGGCCGTGGACGCCGAGCCGCCGCCCGCGAACATCATGGCGTCCGTCATCAGCAGGGTCTGCGGCAGCTCGCTGTTGGTGTCCACGAGGGCGAAGCCCCCGGAGCGCATGTTGACCGAGGAGAAGAACCCGTTGAAGATCTTCTCGCCCACGGGGAGGTCCCGCAGCGTCCCCGGGTTGGACCACTCGAACGCGGTGTACATGATCCAGGCCAGCACGAGCAGCGCCGTCGTGGTCGTCACGGTGAGCTTCGTGTTGAGGTTCCACCGGGTGAACCGCAGCCCGACCTGCCGCACCACCAGGACCACGGGGAAGCCGAGGGAGCCGATGAACACCCCGAGGGCGATGGGCACGACGATCAGCCACGCCGTGGTGTAGGGCCCGAGGCCGGCCTCGTTGGGCACGAAGCCGCCGTTGTTGAACGCCGAGATCGCGTAGAAGACGCCCTGCCACAGGGCCAGGAGGAACGGCTCGCCCTCGACGAGGAAGCCGACGGTGAGGACGGCGGCGAGCACCGCCTCGATGCTCACGGACGTCAGCACGATGATCTGCAGGAGCGAGCCGACCTCGCCGAGCCGCCCGATGTTGAGCGCCTCCTGCGTCAGCAGCCGCGAGCGGAGACCGAGCTTGCGGCCCACGGCGAGCGCCAGGATCGACGTCATCGTCAGGGTGCCCAGCCCGCCGATCTGCATCGCGACCATGATGACGAACTGCCCGAAGAAGGACCAGTTCGCACCGGTGGGGACCGTGGTCAGGCCCGTCACGGTGACGGCGGACGTCGCCGTGAACACGGCGTCCTCCAGCGAGGTGTCGATCCCGGGGGCGGCCGAGACCGGCAGCCACAGCAGCAGGGAGAAGGCGGCGACCACGACGGCGAAGACGATGAGCGCCAGCCTCGCCGGGGAGGACGCCGCGATCCGGTCCACGAGGTCGCGCAGCGAGGTGAGCAGCCAGAACCGGCCGCGCTCCTCCGGGCGGATCCAGGAACCGCGCTGCAGGTTGCTCACGGGTCCTCCTCCTGGTGTCCGGGCCGCCGGGGCGAGGCGGGGCGGCCCGACGGCCGCCGCGACCGCTGACAGTATCGCACTGCCGGCCGCGCACGGGCGTGTCGACACATAGGCGGGCGCGGGCGGGCCCCGGGACCCCGTCCGGCGTCCCGGGTGGTCTAATGATCGGTGTGACTCCTGCTACACCCGGGCCCGGCGCCCCGTACCCCACCCGACTGTTCTGGGACCCCGCCCTGCTCGAGTACAACTTCGGCGACCACCACCCGATGCACCCGTCGCGGCTCGAGGCCACCTACCGCCTGGTCCAGGAGTTCGGCCTCGACCGGCGGGACAACGTCACCGTGGAGGCGCCGGAGGTGGCCCCGGACGAGGTCCTCAACCTCGTCCACCCGCAGCACTACGTGGACTCGGTCCGGGCCGTCAGCGCCGACCCCTCCGTGGAGATCCCGGAGTGCGGGCTCGGCACCGAGGACACCCCCGCCTATCCGGGGGTGCACGAGGCGAGCGCCCGGCTCGTGGGCGGCTCCTACCAGGGGGCGGCGGCCGTGCTCGCGGGGGAGGCGGTGCACGCCGTGAACTTCGGGGGCGGGATGCACCACGCCCACGCCGAGAAGGCCAGCGGCTTCTGCATCTACAACGACTGCGCCGTGGCGGTCCAGCACCTGCTCGACCAGGGGGTCCGGCGGGTGGCCTACGTGGACGTCGACGGCCACCACGGCGACGGGACGCAGTCGATCTTCTACGGCGACCCCCGCGTCCTCACCATCTCGCTGCACGAGACGGGCCTGACCCTGTTCCCGGGCACGGGCTTCGCCAACGAGACCGGCCGCGGGGAGGCCGAGGGGCACTCCGTGAACGTGGCGATGCCCACGGCCTCCGACGACTCGATGTGGCTGCGCGCCTTCGACGCCGTGGTCCCTCCCCTGCTGCGCCAGTTCGGGCCCGAGGTGATCGTGAGCCAGCACGGCTGCGACTCCCACTTCGCGGACGAGCTCACCCACCTGCGGGTCAGCGTGGACGCGCAGCGGCAGACCGCCGTGGCCGTGGCCGGGCTGGCCCACGAGCTGTGCGAGGGCCGGTGGATCGCCACCGGCGGGGGCGGGTACAATTGCTACGACGTGGTGCCCCGGTCCTGGACGCACCTGGTCGGCGTGGCCGCGGGCCACCCGATCGACGTGCGCACCGCGGTGCCGCAGCCGTGGCGCGAGTACGTGCGCGAACGCTACGGCGCCGACGCGCCGCGGGTCATGGGCGACGAGGTGGACCTGTGGTGGCGCTCCTGGGAGGTGGGCTTCGACCCGAACGACGAGACGGACCGGACCATCATGGCGACCCGCAAGGAGGTCTTCCCCCAGTGGGGGCTGGATCCGTGGTTCGACTGAGCGCCTCGCCCGCGGGCCCCGGCGAGCGCGGGAGCGACCGCGCCGGCGGTCGCGGCGGCGCGGACGTGCCGGTGCCGGGAGCCGCACGGCATCCCGTTTACAGTGTTCGGATGGGCAACAACGACGTGTTCGCGGTGATCGCCGACAAGACCAGGCGAGGGATCCTCACCGCGCTCAAGGACGGCGAACGACCCGTGGGGGACCTCGTGGACGAGCTGGGAGTGTCCCAGCCCACCGTCTCCAAGCATCTGAAGATCCTGCGCGAGGCCGGTATGGTGTCCATGGAGGCACAGGGGCAGCGACGTCTCTACGCCGTGCAGCCGGAGCCGCTGGCCGAGGTCACCGCATGGGTCCACGAGGTCGTGGGCGGGGCGGCCCGCGAGGCGGCCGCGCCGACGCGCGCCCCGGACGACGCCACGGTGGCCGCCGTCGTCGCCGTGACCACGGGGGCCGACGCGGTCGGGACGACCGCGCGGGACACGGAGGTGACGCCCGGGAGCGGCTTCGCGGACGCCGAGCCGGCTCCCGCGACGGCCGCCGTGGCCGGCACGGAGCCGGCCGTCGAGCGCGGTCCGGAGCCGTCCGACGGCAGGCCCGCCCGCCCGACCAAGGGGGCGGGGGCCCGCGCCGCGGACATCCTGTCCAGCCTCTCCGGCCTGCGCCGCCGCACCAGGAACCCGCGGCGGTGACCGGTCCGGCCCACCCGATCCGAACGAGGAGCACCATGCACGAGGACCTGTACCCGATCCGCCAGGCCGTACTCGCCCGCAATCCAGGAGAGGTGGAGTTCCACCAGGCCGTGGACGAGGTCTTCGACTCCCTGGGGCCCGTGGTCGCGCGCCACCCCGAACTGCTCGACGCCGCGGTGCTCGAGCGGATCTGCGAGCCGGAGCGGCAGATCATCTTCCGCGTCCCGTGGACCGACGACCAGGGCCGCGTGCACATCAACCGCGGTTTCCGCGTGGAGTTCAACTCCGCGCTCGGGCCCTACAAGGGCGGCCTGCGCTTCCACCCGTCCGTGTACCTGGGCATCGTGAAGTTCCTGGGCTTCGAGCAGATCTTCAAGAACGCCCTCACGGGCATGCCCATCGGCGGCGGCAAGGGCGGCTCGGACTTCGACCCGAGCGGGCGCTCCGACGCGGAGATCATGCGCTTCTGCCAGTCCTTCATGACCGAGCTCTACCGCCACATCGGCGAGTACACCGACGTCCCCGCCGGTGACATCGGCGTGGGCGGGCGCGAGATCGGCTACCTGTTCGGCCAGTACAAGCGCATCACCAACCGGTACGAGTCCAGCGTCCTCACCGGCAAGGGCCTCAGCTGGGGCGGTTCCCTGGTGCGCACCGAGGCCACCGGCTACGGCACCGTGATGTTCGCCGAGGAGATGCTGCGGACCCGCGGGAAGTCCTTCGACGGACAGACCGTGCTGGTCTCCGGCTCCGGCAACGTGGCGACCTTCGCGATCCACCGCGCGCAGCAGCTGGGCGCCACCGTGGTCACCGCCTCGGACTCCAGCGGCTACGTGGTGGACCCGGACGGCATCGAGCTGGACCTGCTCCGGGAGGTCAAGGAGGTCGAGCGCGGCCGGATCTCCGAGTACGCCGAGCGCCGCGGCGGCCGCGCCCGGTTCATCGGGAAGGGCTCCGTGTGGGACGTCCCCGGCACCGTGGCCCTGCCGTGCGCCACCCAGAACGAGCTGGACGGCTCCCACGCCAAGAAGCTGCTCGAGCACGGCGTGCTCGCCGTGGCGGAGGGCGCCAACATGCCCACCACCGGCGAGGCCACCCGGCTGTTCCAGGAGGCGGACGTGCTCTTCGGCCCGGGCAAGGCGGCCAACGCCGGCGGTGTGGCCACCTCCGCGCTGGAGATGCAGCAGAACGCCTCCCGCGACTCCTGGACCTTCGAGTACACGGAGGAGCGGCTCGGCCAGATCATGAAGTCGATCCACGACACGTGCGCCGAGACCGCCGAGGACTACGGCATGCCCGGCAACTACGTGGCCGGCGCGAACATCGCAGGCTTCGTCAAGGTGGCCGGCGCCATGATGGCGCAGGGCCTCATCTGAGCCCCGGCCGGTCCGGGTCCCACGGGGCCCGGACCGGCCGCGGACCGCACTTCCGACACGTCCGGACCCGCGATCGCCCCACGGAGGGCCGCGGTGGTCCTACCCTGGAGACTATGGCAACGCATCGGCAGGTCCTGCAGTGGCTGGAGAACGAGCTGTTCGACGGCCATCTCGTGCTGGGCCAACAACTGCCCTCGGACCGCGACCTCGCGGCCATCCACCGCGTGTCCCGCAGCACCATGCGGGAGGCGCTCAAGACCCTGGAGGCCCAGGGCATCGTGCGGCTCTTCGACGGCCCGCGCAAGTCGATCCTGCCCATGCTGGTGCGGGAGCCGGCGGCCTCCGCGGGTCCCGCGCTGCAGCTGCACATGGCCACCTCGGACTACCCGCTGCGGGACATCGTGGAGACCCGGGTGCTGCTCGAGACGTGGGCCCTGGAGCGCTCGGACCCGGAGCACCCGGCCATGGCGGAGCTGCGGGCGCTGCTCGAGCAGATGGCCCGGGACGACCTGTCCCTCAAGGAGTTCCACCACCTCGAGGTGAGCTTCCACATCGCCCTGTGCAAGACCGCCGGCAACTCGGTGGTCTCGGCCCTGATGTCCTCCCTGCGGGACTCGATCTACGAGTACACGATGGCCCTCGTGGGCCACGTGCCCCTGTGGAGCACCACCTCCGAGCGGCTGCGCGCGGAGCACCACGCCATCTACTCCGCCGTGGCGGCCGGCGACCGCCGGCTCGCGTCCCGGCTGGTGGCCGAGCACATCGAGTACCAGTACCGCGAGGCCGGGGTGGACCCCGACCAGGAGCAGCGCACCCCGGGCCCCGCGCCGGACGCGCCCGCCGAGCTCAACCCGCCCGGCGCCGCGGCGGAGCCGCGGGAGCCCACCGCGGACGAGCCCGGCGGCGGCCCCGCGCAGGTGCCCCGCAGCGCCTGAGGCGTCCGCGGCCGGGCCGAATGCAGCAATTTCCGTCCGAGACGGTAGGGTGTCAGTGAACGTTTGCCCGGCTGTCACCGTCCGCAGGCCGGCACCCCCGGTTCCCGCCTGTCGCGCGGAGCTCCCGGGGACCACCACCGAGACATGAAGATGCGAGGGATCCTATGGGTTCAGTGATCAAGAAGCGCCGCAAGCGGATGTCCAAGAAGAAGCACCGCAAGCTGCTCCGCAAGACCCGTCACCAGCGCCGCAACAAGAAGTGACCCTGCGCTGAGCGCGCCACCGGGGCCGCCGTCCACTCCTGGACGGCGGCCCCGGTGCGTTCCCGGGACGCTCCGACGGGGTCGTAGCATGGCCCCATGACCCCTCCGCAGCCTCCCGCCGTGACCCTCCTCACCCGCCCGGGGTGCCACCTCTGCGAGGCCGCCCGGGAGTCCGTGGGCCGGGTCACCTCCGCGCTGGGCCTGGGCTGGGCGGAGGTCGACGTCGACACCGACCCCGAACTGGCCCGCCGGCACGCCGAGGAGATCCCCGTGGTGCTCGTCGACGGCGTCCCGCGCGACTTCTGGCAGATCGACGAGCGGCGCCTCGCCCGGCTGCTGCGCGAGCGCCTGGCCGGCTGAGCCGCCACCGTTTTGGGGCCGGTGCGCCCGGTCTGGGATCATGGGAGCCATGCCCTCCTCGACGGTCCATCTGCTGCGCCACGGCCAGGTCCTCAACCCGGACCGCATCGTCTACGGCAGGATGCCCAGCTACGGCCTCACGGAGCTGGGCGCGCGCATGGCGGAGGCCGCCGCCGCGGAGCTCGCCCGCCGCGTGAACACCGGCTCGCACATCGTCCACCTCGTCTCCTCCCCGCTGCAGCGGGCGCGGGAGACGGCCGCTCCCGTGGCCCGGGAGCTGCGCCTGCCGGTGCACCCGGACGAGCGCGTCATCGAGGCCCACAACCACTTCGAGGGCCTGCACGTGGACGTCCCCGAGCTGCTCAGGCCCCGGCACTGGCCGCACCTGCGCAACCCCCTGCGCCCGTCCTGGGGCGAGCCCTACCGGCAGCAGGTCGCGCGCATGGCGGAGGCCGTGCTGGACGCCGGGCGCACCGCCGTGGAGCGCGGCGGCAGCGGCGCCGAGGCCGTGCTGGTGTCCCACCAGCTGCCGATCTGGCTCACCCGGCGCTCCGCCGAGGGACGTCCCCTGCCGCACGACCCCCGCCGGCGGCAGTGCAACCTCGCATCCATCACGTCGCTCGTCTTCGACGACCTCGACGCCGGCCGCCCGCCCCGGGTGGTCTACACCGAGCCCGCGGCCGCCCTCTACCCAGGGGTCAACCAGCTTCCCGGTTCATAATGACCGGGCGCCGCCGCCCTCCCCGTCCCGTCCAGAGCACCAGGTGATCCGCCCGTGACCTCCCGCCCCTCGCCCTCCTCCCGCCCGTCCCGCCGCCGCGTGCTCTCGCTCGCGGGCCTCGGCGTCCTCGGGCTCGCCCTCGCCGGGTGCACGGAGGAGGACTCCCTGGCCCAGCAGGCGAACTCGGGGGACCAGAAGGGCTACATCGCCGGGGACGGCACGGTCTCCGAGTACCCGGCCGCCGAGCGGGGGGAGCCGGTGCAGTTCTCCGGCACGCTCTTCGACGGCACGGCCCTCTCCGCCGAGGACCTGCGCGGGAAGCCGGCCCTGCTGAACTTCTGGTACGCAGGGTGCGCCCCGTGCCGGGTCGAGGCCCCCGACCTCCGCGAGCTCGCCGAGCGGTTCGAGGGACAGGCCGCCTTCTACGGGGTGAACCTGCGCGACGAGCAGGCCACCGCCCGGGCGTTCGAGCGCACCTTCGAGATCCCGTACCCCTCCTTCGAGGACAAGGACGGGGGCGTGCTCATGGCGCTGAGCGCCTACGTGCCGCCGCAGGCCGTGCCCACCACCCTCGTGCTCGACGCCCAGGGGCGGGTGGCCGCCCGCATCCTCGGCATCGCGGACCGCTCCGTGCTCGAGACCCTCCTCGAGGACACGGTGGCCGAGGCGGCATGACGGCAGGCAACCCCTTCGCCGAGATCGTCCTCGACGGCTCCCTCCTCGTCGCGCTGCCCGTGGCGCTGCTCGCCGGTCTCGTCTCCTTCGCCTCCCCGTGCGTGCTGCCCCTCGTGCCCGGCTACCTCGGCTACGTCACCGGCCTGACCGGCGCGGACCTGCAGGAGCAGCGGCGCGGCCGCGTGCTCGCGGGGATCACGCTGTTCGTCCTCGGCTTCTCCGCCGTGTTCCTGCTGATGTCCGTGCTCCTGGCCCAGCTGGGCGCCTACGCCTGGTTCCTGGGGCAGAACTGGATCACCGTGGTCCTCGGCGCCCTCGTGATGCTCATGGGCGTCGTGTTCCTCGGCGGGTTCTCCTTCTTCCAGCGGGACCGCAAGATCGAGCGCCGCCCCCCGCCCGGGCTCTGGGGCGCCCCCCTGCTCGGCGTGACGTTCGGCCTCGGCTGGGCGCCGTGCATCGGCCCCACCTTCGCGGCCGTGCAGGCACTCGTCTACGTGGACGGCGCCTCGACCGGCAAGGCGGCCGTCCTCACGGTCGCCTACTGCCTGGGCCTGGGCGTGCCGTTCCTGGTCCTGGCCATGGCCCTGCGCCGGGGCATGGGCGCCATGGGCGTCTTCCGCCGGCACCGCCTGGGCATCCAGCGCGCCGGGGGCGGCCTGCTCGTGCTGGTCGGCCTGCTCATGGTCACGGGAGCCTGGACCGCGTTCGTCTCGTGGGTCCAGGCCGAGCTCGTCACCGACTGGGTGATGCCGATCTGAGCACCTCCGAGCCCCGGCCCCGTCCCGACCGCAGAAAGGCCGGCATGAGCACCACAGCGCCCCCGTCGTCGTCGTCGGGCCCCTCGACCCCGGATCCGTCCGGGGCGCGGAGCCCGGACGTCGAGCTCCCGGCCCTCGGGCCCCTCGGCATGGCCCGGTGGGCCTGGACGCAGCTGACCAAGATGAACACGGCCCTGTTCCTGCTGCTGCTCCTGGCGGTCGCCGCGGTGCCGGGATCCATCTTCCCGCAGCGGATCCAGGACCCGGCGGCGGTCCAGGACTACCTCGACAACAACCCCGTGCTCGGGGAGTGGCTGGACCGGGTGCAGCTGTTCGACGTCTTCTCCTCGGCGTGGTTCTCCGCGATCTACATCCTGCTGTTCGTCTCCCTCGTGGGGTGCGTCCTACCGCGCGCGGCCAAGCACTGGCGGGCGTGGCGGGCCGAGCCCCCGCGCACCCCGCGGCGGCTCGAGCGGCTGCCCGAGCACCGCTCCCTCGCCCTCGGCGGGCGCGACGGCGCCGAGCCGCCGGCCCCGGACGACGTCGTCGCCGACGCCGCCCGGCTGCTGAGGAGGCGGGGCTACCGGGTGGCGGTGCGGGACACCGGGTCCGCCGCCCCGTCGGTGGCCGCCGAGCGCGGGATGTGGAAGGAGGTCGGCAACGTCGTCTTCCACCTGGCCCTGCTGGGCGTGCTGGTGTCCGTGGCCGTCGGCTCCCTCTTCGGCTACAAGGGCCAGCGGGTGGTCGTGGAGGGCGAGTCCTTCGTCAACACCCTCATCGGCTACGACTCCTTCACCCCCGGCACCAACTACGACGCCGACTGGCTCGAGCCCTTCTCGGTGCGGCTCGACAGCTTCGAGGCCGTGTTCAACCGGGACACCACCGACCCGCGCAACTACGGGGCGCCCCTGGACTTCACCGCGGAGGTCACGGTGCAGGACGAGCCCGGCGCCGAGCCGCGGCAGGAGGTGCTCAAGGTGAACCAGCCGCTGAACGTGGACGGCGTGAAGAGCTATCTCGTGGGCAACGGCTACGCCCCGGTGATCCGGGTGACCGACGGCAACGGGGACGTCGCCTTCGAGGGGCCCGTGGTGACCGTCCCCTCCGACGGGGTGTACACGTCCTCGCTCGTGCTCAAGGTCCCGGACGCCAGCCCCGACCAGCTCGGCTTCGTGGGGCTGCTGCTGCCCACCGCCGTGGGCGGGGACGGCGAGATGCCCCGCTCGGTGGACCCGGGCCTCGCCAACCCCCGGCTGATCCTCTCCGCCTACCACGGCGACCTCGGCCTGGACAGCGGCGAGCCCCAGAACGTGTACGTGCTCGACGTCGAGCCGCTCACCGAGCTCAACGCCATGACCAGCGAGAACGGCGCGATCACGCTCGACGCCGCGAACCCCGTGCACGAGCTGCCCGACGGCAAGGGCACGGTGGAGTTCCTGGACGTCAAGCGCTACGTGGGCCTGGACATCCACTACGACCCCGGCAAGACGGGCGCGTTCGTCTCCTTCGTCGCCGCGTTCGCCGGCCTGCTCATGTCCCTGTTCATCGCCCGCCGCCGCGTCTGGGTGCGTGCGGCCGAGGGCGTCGACGGGGACGGCCGGGCCTGCACGGTGCTGGAGTACGGGCTGCTGGCCCGCGGCGAGGACCCCCGGCTGAGCGCCGAGGCCGAGCGGCTGGACCGGCTGTGGACCGAGCAGTGGCAGGACGCCGGCGTGCGGGACACGGACGGCACGGCGACCGCCACGGCGGTGAGCACGACGAGCACGACCACGAGCACGGGAACGAGCACGGGATCGGCCCCGGCGACGACCACGGCAACGACCACGGCGACGACCACGGCGGCCGGCCGCCCGGTGCGGGCCGGCAGCCGGCCGGAGGCCGGGCCCGACGCCCGGTCCGGCCACGAGTGAGAGGATGGGCGGCATGACCGTCGTCAACGAGACCCTGGGCGCCTGGAGCCAGCTGTTCATGCTCCTGGCCGCCCTGACCTATCTGGTGGCCTTCGTGGCCTTCGCGTGGGACGTGGCGTCCCACTCCCGGGCCCTGCGCGGGGCCGGGGAGCACGAGCTCGTGGGCGCCGCGGCGGGCGCCTCCGCCGCGGCCTCGCAGGCGGCTTCGGAGCCCGCCGACGCCCGGGCCGGCCACGGCGCGGGCCACCGCGGGCGCGGCTACCGCACGGGCGCCCGCTCGGCCCTGGCCGGGCACGTGGCGGACGAGGAGATGCGCTACACCGGCGAGCGCCGCCCCGCCGCCCGCGTGGCCGTGGCCGTCATGGTCCTGGGCTTCGCGGTGCACACCGCCGCCGTGCTCAGCCGGGCGTTCGCGGCCGGACGGGTGCCGTGGGGCAACATGTACGAGTTCTGCACCACGGGCGCCCTGGTCGTCGCGGGCGTGTACCTGCTGTCCCTGCTGGCCCGGGACCTGCGCTTCGTGGGCTCCCTCGTGTCCGGGCTCGTGGTGATCATGCTCTGCGCGGCCACCATCGGCTTCCCCACCCCGGTGGGGCCGCTGCAGCCCGCGCTGCAGTCCTGGTGGCTGGTGATCCACGTGTCCATCGCCGTGGCCGCCTCCGGGATCTTCACCATCACGTTCGCGATGGCCGTCCTGCAACTGCTGCAGGCGCGGCGGGAACGGGCCATCCTGGCCGGCGAGGGGCCCGGCGCGGGCTTCCTCGGCCTGGTCCCGTCCTCCCAGGCGCTGGAGAACCTGTCCTTCCGGCTCAACGCGGTCGGGTTCGCGTTCTGGACCTTCACCCTCGCCGCCGGCGCGATCTGGGCCGAGCAGGCGTGGGGACGCTACTGGGGCTGGGACACGAAGGAGGTCTGGACCTTCGTGATCTGGGTGGTCTACGCCGCCTACATGCACGCCCGCGCCACGCGGGGCTGGACCGGCAACCGCTCGGCCTGGCTCTCGATCGTCGGCTACCTCTGCGTCATCTTCAACTTCACCGTGGTCAACACGGTCTTCCCCGGCCTGCACTCCTACTCCGGGGTCTGATCCCGGCCGCCCCGCCGGGCGACGACGGACGAACGGCCCGCACCGAAAGGTGCGGGCCGTTCGTCGTGGTCGGAGGGGTTGTGGTCGGGGCGGGTCCACTGCGGGGCGGCCCTGCCGGGTGGTACCGCCGGTTGGTACTGCCGGGTGGATCAGCCGTGCGGAGGCCGGTTGCCGGGGGAGCCGTCGGTGGGTCCGTCGGAGCGGCCGGCGGACGAGCCGTCCGAGGGCCCCTCGTCGGGGCGCCCGCCGGGACCGTCGTCCGGGCCGGTGTCCCCGTCCGCGCCCGGCCCGCCGTTGCGCCGCAGCTCCTCCTCCCACTGCCGGAGCTTCTCGGCCTTCTCCTGCTGCCGTCGGCGCTCCTCGAGGTTGCGCAGGAACTGGGGGTCGTCGTCGGGGCCCTTGCCGCGCACGGGGCGCGACGACTCCGCGGTGCCCTTGGGGCGCCCGAGGAACAGCCACAGGAGGGCGCCGACGAGCGGGAGGAGGAGGATCACCGCGATCCAGCCGCCCTTGCGGAGACCGCGCATGTCGCTGCTGTCGGTCCGGGCGCACTCGATGAGGGAGTAGACGATGACGCCCACCGCCAGTGCGGCGGCGCCGATGATGAGGATGGCTCTGCCCATGCCGACAATCGTAGGGGAGTTGCCTGGACGCCAGCTCAGCGCCCCGGGAGTTCCCGGGAGTTCTTCAGCGCGGCCCCGGTAGACTGGGTGCGTGAACTTCCTGAAGTACTCCCTGCTGCGGTTCGCGCTGCTCGTGCTGGTCTTCCTGGTCAGCATGTGGCTGGGCGTGGGCCTGGTCCTGTCCGGGGTCGCCGCGGTGGCGATCTCGTTCGCGGTCTCCTACCTCTTCTTCCCGCGCCTGCACGCCGCCGCGGGGGAGGAGTTCCACCGGTGGTTCGCCCGGGCGCCGAGGCCCCGCAACCGGGTGGCGCTCGAGGACCAGGAGGTCGAGGACGCCTACGTGGACCGGCGGCTGCGCGAGGACGGCCGCGAGGTCTGAGCACCGGCCGCGGAGCCCCGGTGGGGCCTCACCACTGGCGCAGCAGCACCGCCAGCAGGAAGAGCACGGCCCAGCCCACGTTGAGCACCCCGCACTGCCGGAGCACGGGGATGAGCCGGCGCCGGTCCTGCACCCGCAGCACCGTGGCCACGGGTGCCCAGGCCACCGGCACGAGCAGCAGCACGAGGAGCATCCACGGGTTGTAGGGCACCAGGAACAGCACCAGCGCGAGCGCCACGGCGATCTCCGCGGTGAACACCACCCGTGCCAGCGGGTCGCCCAGCCGCACGGCCAGCGTCCGCTTGCCGACCTCCCGGTCCCCGGGCAGGTCCCGGATGTTGTTGGCCATCAGCAGGGCGGTGGCGATCAGGCCGGTGGACAGGGCCGCGACGAACGCCTCGAGGTTGAGGGTGCCGGCCTGGGTGAGCGTGGTGCCGAGCACGGCCACGAGCCCGAAGTAGACGAACACGAACAGGTCCCCGAGCCCGCGGTAGCCGTACGGGCTCCGCCCCCCGGTGTAGCCCCACGCGGCGAGCACGGCCGAGAGGCCCACGGGGATGAACCACCACTGGCGGCTCAGCACCACCAGGACCGCGCCGGCGAGCGCGGCGAGGCCGAAGCACAGCAGCGCCGCGGCCTTCACCTGCCCCGGCGCGGCGGCCCCGGAGCCGGTCAGGCGCAGGGGGCCCACGCGGACGTCGTCGGTGCCGCGGATGCCGTCGGAGTAGTCGTTGGCGTAGTTCACGCCGATCTGCAGGAAGAGGGCCACCAGCAGGGCGAGCAGCGCGCGGACGGGCTCGAAGGAGAACAGGGCCTGGGCCGCGGCGGAGCCGGCCACCACGGGGGCGAGGGCCATCGGCAGCGTCCGGAGCCGGGCTCCCTCGATCCACTGTGCGGGCGTGGCCACGGGGTACCTCCGTCGAGAACGACCCGCACGGGATGCGGGATGCGGGATGCGGGCCGCGGCGGGGGTCCGGGGCCGCGGACCATTGTGCCACGGCCCCCGCCACGGCCCCCGGTCCGGATCCGGACCGGAGCGGGTGCTCAGCCGAGCAGCCCGGCCACGGCCGCGCGGTCCGGCTTGCCAGTGGGCAGCAGGGGCAGCTCCTCCGGCCAGGCCCAGCGCCGGGGCACCGCGGCGGCGCCGTGCCGGGCGCGCACCGCCTCCTCGAGCTCGGCACGCAGCCGCCGCCGGTCGGCGCCGGGAGCGGCGACGACCGCCGCCCCCACCGCCTGCCCCCACTCGGCGTCGGGCACGCCCAGGACCATGGCCTGGCGCACCGCGGGGTGCTCGGCCAGCACGGCGGTCACGAGTCCCGCGGCGACCTTGACCCCGCCCGTGTTCACGACGTCGTCGACCCGCCCGTGCACCGTGAGCACGCCGTCGGGGGAGAGCTCGCCGAGGTCGTCCGTGCGGTACCAGCGCGTGCCGGCGGCCTCCCGGAAGTGCCGTGCGGTCTGCTCGGGGTCCCCGGCGTAGCCGGCGGCCACGACGTCCCCGCCGAGCCAGATCCGGCTCGGCCCGGGCCCGGGGACGGACCCTGTGCCCGGGGCGTCGTCGTCCCCCGCCGTCCCGACGTGCACGGAGACGCCGTCCAGGGGCACGCCGTCGTAGACGCAGCCCCCGCACGTCTCGGACATCCCGTAGGTGGCGACCACCCGGACGTCGGCGTCCCGGGCGGCCGCGAGCAGGCGCGGGGGAGCGGCCGAGCCGCCGAGCAGGACCGCGGAGAAGCTCTTCAGCGCCGAGACCGCGTCCCCGTTGCGCACCCCGGACGCCGGGTCCAGGATCCGCTGCAGCTGGGTGGGCACGAGCGAGGTGAAGCGCACGGGGTCGTCCAGCTCCTCGGCCGCCGCGGCGAAGGCCTCGGGGGTGAAGCGGGCCGCCGGGTCGAGGACCACGGGGTCCGTCCCGGCGTAGAGGGAGCGCACGAGCACCTGCACGCCCGCCACGTAGTGGACGGGCAGGGCGAGCAGCCACTGGCCCACCCCGCCGGTGCGCACCGCGGTGGCCATCGAGGACGCCGCGAGCGCGTCACGGGTGAGGACCGTGCGCTTGGCCCGGCCGGTGGACCCGGAGGTGCGCACGACGACGGCGGGGCCCTCGCGCGCCAGCGCCCGGGTCAGCGGGGACAGCAGCCGCAGGGGATCCCCGGGCACGGGCCCGTCGAGGACCACGGCGTCGCCGGGGACGATCAGCTCGGCCATCGCGGCCTCCTCCTCGCGCCGCCGGCCGGACCGTGACCCGGGGACGGGTCGTGGCCCGGCGGCGGGCGCCCTAGAAGTAGTAGGGGAAGCCGGACCAGTCCGGGTCGCGCTTGCCCAGGAACGCGTCACGGCCCTCGACGGCCTCGTCGGTCATGTACGCCAGGCGGGTCGCCTCGCCCGCGAAGACCTGCTGGCCGACCATCCCGTCGTCGGGGAGGTTGAACGCGAACTTCAGCATCCGGATCGCCTGCGGGGACTGGGCGGCCACGTCCCGGGCGGCGTCGATCGCCGCGTTCTCCAGCTCCGCGTGCGGGACGACCTCGTTGACCGCGCCCAGCTCGTGCATCCGCTGCGCGTCGTACTCCCGGGCCAGGAAGAAGATCTCGCGGGCCGCCTTCTGCCCCACCTGCCGGGCGAGCAGCGCGGAGCCGTAGCCGGCGTCGAAGGAGCCGACGGTCGCGTCCGTCTGCTTGAACCGCCCGTGCTCCCGGGAGGCGATCGTGAGGTCGCAGACCACGTGCAGGGAGTGCCCGCCGCCCGCGGCCCAGCCGGGGACCGCGGCGATGACCACCTTGGGCATGGTGCGGATCAGGCGCTGCACCTCGAGGATGTGCAGCCGCCCGGCGCGGGCCGGGTCGATGCTCTCGGCGGTCTCGCCCCCGGCGTAGCGGTAGCCGTCCCGGCCGCGGATGCGCTGGTCCCCGCCGGAGCAGAAGGCCCAGCCGCCGTCCCGGGGGGAGGGCCCGTTGCCGGTGAGGACCACGGCGCCCACGTCGGAGGACATCCGCGCGTGGTCGAGCGCGCGGTAGAGCTCGTCGACCGTGCCCGGGCGGAAGGCGTTGCGCACCTCGGGGCGGTCGAAGGCGATCCGCACCCACGGGAGGTCCCGGACGACCGTGCCGTCCGGGGCCCGCTCCACGCCGCGGTGGTAGGTGAGGTCCTGCAGGTCCCGGAAGCCCTCGACCGTCCGCCACTGCGCGGGGTCGAAGAGCTCCGAGACCTGCTCGGGGAGGTCGCTGCCGGTGGTGGGGGTGGAGTCAGTCACGTCCCCGAGTCTACGTGCGGCGCCCGCCCGGAGGTGGGCGCCGGAGTGAGCGCCGCCGACGGGCGGGACGCGGGCGCCGGGACCTGGCTAAGCTCGGAGGATGGCTGAGACCCGGACGAGCACTCTGCACACCACCCCCGTCGGGGACGACGGCGAGCCCGTCGTCTTCCTGCACGGCCTGTTCGGCCGGGGCAAGAACTTCACCCGGATCGCCAAGGACCTCCGGCCGGACTTCCGGAGCCTGCTGGTGGACCTGCCCAACCACGGCCGGTCCGCGTGGACGGACCGGGTGGACTACGCGCAGATGGCGGACTCCGTGGCCGAGACCCTGCGCGACGACTTCGCCGCGGCGGGCCCGGTCGCCGTCGTCGGGCACTCCCTCGGCGGCAAGGTGGCCATGGTGCTGGCGCTGCGGCACCCGGAGCTCGTCTCCCGGCTCGTCGTGGTGGACATCTCGCCCACGCGGACCGGGGGCGGCGAGGGCGAGTTCGCGCACCTGCTGGACAGCCTCGCGGCCGTGGACCTGAGCGCCCTCGAGCGCCGCTCGGACGCGGACGAGGCCCTCAAAGAGTCCATCCCGTGGGACACCACCCGCAGCTTCCTGCTGCAGAACCTGCGCAGCGGCGAGGACGGCTTCTCCTGGGAGCCCAACCTCGAGCTGCTGCGGACGAGCCTGGACGCCATCGGCGGCTTCCCGGACACCGGGGACGCCGTCTACGAGGGGCCCGTGCTGTGGATCGCCGGCGGGCGCTCGGACTACGTCCGGGACGAGCACGCCCCGGTCATGCGCGGCCTGTTCCCCCGGGCGCACCGGGTGACGATCCGCGAGGCCGGCCACTGGGTGCACTCGCAGGCGCCGGAGAAGTTCGCCGAGGTGCTGCGCGGTTTCCTGGCGCACACCGGGGACTGACCAGCCGGCCCGCGCCGGGCCCGCCGGCCCGGGCGGCCGCCGGGCCGGCGGGCCCGGCCGGGGTGCGAAACTGGGGGGATGAGCTCCGTCCCCTTCGACCTCGCCCGGATCGGCGCCGGCCTGCCGGTCGCCGGGGTGCTCGGCGAGCTGCGCGCGGCGCTCGCCCACGGTGCCGCCGTGGTGCAGGCCCCGCCCGGCACCGGCAAGACCACCCTGGTGCCCCCGCTGGTCGCCGACCTGCTGCACGAGCGCGCCGCCGGGGCCGCGCCCGGCCGGGTGGTCGTCACCCAGCCCCGCCGGGTCGCCGCGCGCTCGGCGGCGCGCCGGCTGGCGCACCTGGCGGGCACCCGGGTGGGCGGGCTCGTCGGCCACACGGTGCGCGGCGACCGGCGCACCGGCCCCGGCACGCTCGTCGAGTTCGTCACCCCCGGCGTGCTCCTGCGCCGGCTGCTGCAGGATCCGGGGCTGCCCGGCACGGACGCCGTGGTCCTGGACGAGGTGCACGAGCGCGGTCTCGAGTCCGACCTGCTCGTCGGCCTCCTGGCCGAGGTCCGGCAGCTGCGCGAGGACCTCGTGCTCGTCGCGATGTCCGCGACCCTCGACGCCGCGCGCTTCGCCGGCCTGCTGGGCGAGGGCGCCCCGGCCCCGGTGGTCGACTGCCCGGCCGCCCTGCACCCGCTCACGGTCCGGTGGGCCCCGGCCCCCGGCCGGCGCACCGACGAGCGCGGGGTGACCCGCCCGTTCCTCGACCACGTCGCCCGGACGGCGGCCGACGCCCACGCGCAGGCCCTGGCCCGGGACGGCGCCACGGACGCGCTCGTGTTCGTCCCCGGGGCGTGGGAGGTCGCCCAGGTGGCCCGGCGGCTGCGGGAGGCCTGCCGCGGGACCGAGGTGCTCGAGCTGCACGGCCGGGTGGGCGCCGCCGAGCAGGACCGGGCGACGTCGGGGCGCAGCCCGGGCGACCCGCCCCGCCTGGTCGTCTCCACGTCCCTCGCCGAGTCCTCCCTGACGGTCCCGGGCGTGCGCCTGGTGGTCGACTCCGGGCTGTCCCGGGAGCCGCGGCGGGACGCCGGCCGCGGGATGACGGGACTGGTCACGGTCGCGGCCTCCCGGGCCTCCGCGGAGCAGCGGGCGGGCCGCGCCGCCCGGCTCGGGCCCGGGGAGGTCGTGCGCTGCTACGACGAGCGCACCTGGGCCGCGATGCCCCGCCACCTGACCCCCGAGCTCGCGGCCGCCGACCTCACCGGCGCCGCCCTGCTGCTGGCCTGCTGGGGCGCCCCCGGCGGACGGGGCCTGTCCCTGCCGGACCCGCTGCCCGCACCGGCCCTGGCCGACGCCCTCGCGGTGCTGCGGGGGCTCGGCGCCCTCGACGACGACGGCCGGGCCACCGCGACCGGCCGGCTGCTCGCGGCCGTGCCCGTGGACCCGCGCCTGGCCCGCGGCCTGCTCGACGGCGCCCGCGCCGTGGGCGCCCGGCCGGCGGCCGAGGTCGTCGCGATGGTCTCGGACGACCACCGCCCGCCCGGCGGGGACCTCTCCCGGCTGCTGGCCGAGCTGCGCTCCGGACGGGCCCCGGACGCCCGCCGCTGGGCGGAGGAGGCCCGCCGGCTGGAGCGCACGGCCACGGACGCGGCGCCCTCCGCGGCGCCGGCGGGGGCCGGAGAGGTCCCGGCCGAGCTCGTGACCGGCGCCGTGGTGGCGCTGGCGCTGCCGGAGCGGGTCGCCCGGAAGGTGGGGGACACGTACCTGCTCGCCTCCGGGACCCGCGCGGGGCTGGCCCCGGGCAGCCGCCTCGCCGGCCAGGAGTGGCTGGCCGTCGCCGACGTCACCCGGGCGGCCGGACAGGCCGCCGCCGGGACCGGGGCGGTGGTGCGGGCCGCGGCGGCCCTCGACCGTCCCCTCGCCGAGCGCTGCGCCGAGCACCTGCTCACCGACGAGGTGCGCACCCGGTTCGAGGGCGGGCGGGCGAGCGCCCGCCGGGTCCGCGCGCTCGGGGCCATCGAGCTGTCCTCGACCCCCGTGCGGCCCGCCCCGGCCGCGGCGCGGGCGGCAGTGCGCGAGGCCCTGGCCGAGCAGGGCCTCGGCCTGCTCGGCTGGTCGGACGGCGCCGACCGGCTCCGGCGCCGGCTCGCGCTGCTCCACCACCGGCTCGGGCCGCCGTGGCCGGACGTGGCCGACGCCGCCCTGCTCGACCGCCTCGACGAGTGGCTCGCCCCCGAGCTCGACGGCCTCGCCGGCGGCGGCCGGGCGGACCTCGCCGCGCCCCTGCGCCGGCTGCTCCCGTGGCCGGAGGCCGCCCGCCTCGACGAGCTCGCGCCCGAGCGGCTGGCCGTGGCCAGCGGCAGCCGGGTCCGGATCGACTACCCGGCCGCCGACGACCCCGCGGGCCGGCCCCTGGCCGTGACCGACGACCTCGCCTCGTTCTGGTCCGGCCCCTACGCCCAGGTGCGCGCCGAGATGCGCGGCCGCTACCCGAAGCACCCGTGGCCCGAGGACCCGTGGGCCGCCCCCGCGACCGCCCGCACGGCGCGCCGCTCCTGAGCCCGGGCCCGCGCACGGCGGGTGGCGTCCGCGTGTGATCTGCGTTACGGTGGAGTCACCGCACCTGCCGAGCGCGTTGATCCAGCGCGCACGGACCGGCTCGCCCACCTCGCGATCCCCGGTCCGGGGCACGCACCGGCCGGACCCCCGCGACGCGATCGTTCCCGCGGGCCCGGCACCGGTCACGGTTCCGCCGGGCAGCACCAGCCCTCCCAGCACGAATGCCCCGGCACGCTCTTGCACCGCAGCACGCTGCACCTCACGGAGAACGGGTACGCCCTCATGACTGCCACCTCGATCGAGACCTCGTCGACGACCCCGACCACCTCGTCCCTGCCGCTGGTTCCCCAGGCCGCCGTCCCCGCGGTCGGCCCGGAGCTCGCCCGCTCCTGGCTGCTCGTCAACGGCGCCCAGGCCGAGCGGTTCGCGGTGGCCCGGGCGAGCGCGGCCGACGTCGTGGTCCTGGACATCGAGGACTCCGTGGCGCCCAAGGACAAGGAGCGGGCCCGCCGCAACGTCATCAGCTGGCTGGACGCCCGGGACGAGAACGGCGAGCAGCACCACGCGTGGGTGCGGGTCAACGGCTTCGGCACCCAGTGGTGGGAGGAGGACCTCCGGGCCCTCGCCGGGGTCCGCGGCCTCGACGGCGTCATGCTGGCCATGGTCGAGTCCCCGGAGCACGTCACCCGCACCGCGGAGCTGCTCAAGGACACGAAGATCGTCGCACTCGTCGAGACGGCCCGCGGCGTCCAGCACCTGCAGGCCATCGCCGGCGCCCGCTCCACGTACCGCCTCGGCTTCGGCCTGGGCGACTTCCGGCGCGACACGGGATTCGGCGAGAACCCCATGACGCTGGCCTACACGCGCTCGCAGTTCACCATCGCCTCCCGGGCCGCCAACCTGCCCGGGCCCATCGACGGGCCCGCCGTCGGGGCGCTCGGGCCCAAGCTGGCCGAGGCCACGTCCGTGACCCTGGAGTTCGGCATGACGGGCAAGCTGTGCCTGATGCCCGAGCAGACCGCCACGGTCAACGAGGGCCTGAGCCCGTCCCTGTCCGAGCTGTCCTGGGCCACGGAGTTCCTCCAGGAGTTCGACGCCGACGGCGGGGAGATCCGCAACGGCTCGGACCTGCCCCGGCTCGCCCGCGCGAAGAAGATCCTGGGCCTGGCCGGCGCCTTCGGCCTGAGCATCCCCGAGGGCTACGACGTCCACTTCGAGGCGCCGACCGACACGTACCACTGCTGATCCGGTGGTGAGGGGCCGGTACCCGGCCCCGCCTCGCGCGGGAGCGCACCCCCTCCCGCCGCGTCCGACGGACCGGTGGGTACCGTGCAGACACGGCGCCCACCGGTTCTTCCGTGCCCGGCACCCTTCCGGCCTGTGCCGCCCGGGTGGGCCGGACTACATTGAGGGCGTGCAGACTCCACGCCCCGCCCCGCAGCCCCCGGCGTTCCGGCCCCTCCGCCGGCGGCCGGGCGCGGCGGTCCCGGCCGTCCTCTCCGCCGTCCTCCTCGCGACCGGCTGCTCGGTGCTCGGCCCCGACGACGGCCGGGAGGCCGCCGAGCAGGTCGCCGCGGCCCTGAGCGCGGGCAGCGTCGCGGAGCTGTCCTTCGGCGACGTCGAGGGCGCCTCCGCCCAGGAGCAGTACGAGCAGGCGGTCGCCCGGCTCGGCGAGGCCGCCCCGGCCGTCGAGGTCGCCGCGGTCGAGGACACGGGCGAGGAGGGGCGGCGCGAGGCCACCCTCTCCTGGTCCTGGGACCTCCCGGGAGCGGAGCAGGACTGGGCCTACGACTCCGTCCTCCCGCTGGTCCGCAGCGGGTCCGGCGAGTGGGTCCCCGAGTGGTCCCCGGCCGTGGTGCGGCCGGGACTGGAGGAGGGGGAGGCCCTGCGCGCCCGGACGGTGGACGCGGACCGCGGGGACATCCTCGGGGCGGGCGGCGAGACGCTGGTGACGGAGCGGCCCGTCCGGCGGGTCGGCATCGACCGGTCGCGGCTGGCGGGGGCGGACCCCGGCGAGGCCGCGCGCCGGCTCGCCGAGGTCGTGGACCTCGACGCCGACGCCTACGCCGAGGCCGTCGAGCAGGCCGGGCCCGAGGCCTTCGTCGAGGCCCTGCCGCTGCGCGAGGAGGACTTCCGGGAGCTGGACGCCCGGCGGCTGGAGGCCGTCCCGGGGCTGCTCGCGGTCGAGGACGAGATGCCGCTGGCCCCGTCCCGCGGCTTCGCCGCCGACCTCCTGGGCGGCGTGGGCGAGGCGACGGCCGAGGACGTGGCGGACTCCGGCGGGGAGCTCGCCCCCGGGACGGCGATCGGCCGCGGGGGAGTCCAGGAGCGCTTCGACGAGCGGCTGCGCGGCAGGCCCGGCGTCGTCGTGGAGGAGATCGTGACGGAGACCGGGGGGAGGCCCGCGGAGGAGTCCGGGTCCGGGGCCGACGGCGTGCGGCCGGCCGCCGGCGAGCCGCTGTTCGAGGTGCCGCCGCAGGCCGGGGAGCCGGTCACGGTGACCCTGGACCGCGGGCTCCAGGCCACCGCGGAGGAGCTGCTGGCCGGGATCGAGTCCCCGTCCGCGGTCGTGGCGGTCCGGCCCTCCACGGGCGAGCTCGTCGCCTCGGCCAACGGGCCGGGCTCCGAGGGCTACTCCACCGCGCTGCTGGGCCGGTACGCCCCCGGCTCCACCTTCAAGGTCGTCACGGCCCTGGGGATGCTCCGGGAGGGCGACACCCCCGGCACGGAGGTGCCGTGCCCGCCGTCCACGACCGCGGCGGGCGTGCGGATCGACAACGTCGAGTCCTATCCGGCCGAGTTCACCGGCTCGATCACCCTCACCGAGGCCCTCGCCCACTCCTGCAACACCACCTTCGTGGACCAGCACGACCGGATCGGCCAGGCGGACCTCGCCGAGGCCGCGGCCGCGCTCGGGATCGGCGTGCCTGCCGAGGCGGCCGTGCCCGCGTTCTGGGGCGAGATCCCGCAGGACGAACCGCCCGCCCAGCACGCCGCGGCGATGTTCGGGCAGGGCCGCACGCTCGTGTCCCCGCTGAGCATGGCCCGGCTCACCGCCTCGGTGGCCGCCGGGCAGCTCGTCACCCCCCGGCTGGTCAGCACGGAGGGCCTGCCCCAGGACGGCGCCCCCGGCGCCACCGGCACGGCCGCCGCCGGACCCGGCCCGCAGGAGCCCCTGACCGCCGAGGAGGCGGAGCAGCTGCGCACCATGATGCGGGCCGTCGTCTCCTCCGGGCACCTGGGCGTGCTCCAGGAGCTCGAGCCGGACACCGCGATCGGCAAGACCGGCACGGCCGAGTTCGGCGACGAGGACCCGCCCCGGACCCACTCCTGGGTGATCGCCGAGCACGAGGACCTCGCCGTGGCGGTCTTCGTGGAGGACGGGGACCTGGGCTCGGTCACCGGCGGCCCCATCATGCGCGACTTCCTGGCCGCGGCGGCCTCCGCCTCCCGCGCCGGCTGAGGGACGCCGGGGCGCGGCACCCGCGTCCCCCTTCCGCGACCGGCGCCGCTGGCCCAGGATGGGAGGACACCGTCCGCCGCCGCGGACCGCCGAGACCGTCAGGAGCCCCCGTGCCCGAGACCGTGCCCACCACCCCCGCGAGGACCAAGATCGGCGTGGTCGGCGCCGGGTCCGTCGGCTCGTCCCTGGCCTACGCGGCCCTCATCAAGGGGGTCGCCCAGGAGGTGGCCCTCTACGACCTCGCCGGGGACCGGGTCCGCGCCGAGGGCCTGGACCTGGCCCACGGGGCCATGTTCACCCCCAGCTCCCGGGTGACCGGCTCCGACGACGTCGCCGTGCTGGCCGGCTCGGACGTGGTCTTCGTGACCGCCGGGGCCAAGCAGCGGCCCGGCCAGACCCGGATGGAGCTGGCGGGCGCCAACGCGGCGATCCTCGAGGGGCTGATGCCGCGCCTGGTGGAGCAGGCGCCCGAGGCCGTGTACGTCCTGGTGACCAATCCGTGCGACGTGCTCACGGTAATCGCGCAGAAGCTCACCGGGCTGCCCCCGGAGCAGGTGATGTCCTCCGGGACCGTGCTGGACACCTCCCGGCTGCGGTGGCTGCTGGCCGAGGAGGGCGGGGTGTCCACCACGAGCGTGCACGCCACGATCGTCGGCGAGCACGGGGACACCGAGTTCCCCCTGTGGTCGAACGCGAACATCGGGCAGATCCCGCTGCGCGAGTGGACGGTCGAGGGGCGCAGGCCGTTCACCGACGACCGGCTGGACGAAATCACGCACCGGACCATCAACGCGGCGTACACGGTGATCCAGGGCAAGGGCGCCACCAACTACGCGATCGGTCTGGCCGGGGCGCGCGTGGCCGAGGCCGTGCTGCGGGACGAGCACGCCGTGCTGCCGGTGTCCACGGTCCTCGACGACTACCGGGGGATCAGCGGGGTCGCGCTGTCCGTGCCGTCGGTCGTCGCCCGGCGGGGCGTCGTGGAGCGGCTGGTCGTGCCCATGGACGAGCAGGAGCTGGCCATGCTGCACCGCTCCGCCGAGGCGATCCGGGCCACGCTGGCCTCGATCGGGTACTGAGCCGCGAGCCGCCGCGGGCCCGGGGCGGGAGACCGGCCCGCGAACGGCACCGGGGCCCGTTCCGGCGTGCGGAACGGGCCCCGGCGCGCGGGCTGCGAGAGGTCAGCGGCTGGCCATCTCGTCCTGCGCCGCGTGGGTGAGGCGCAC
The DNA here is from genome assembly GCF_049716185.1 of Kocuria sp. CH-021. Lineage (NCBI taxonomy): Bacteria > Bacillati > Actinomycetota > Actinomycetes > Micrococcales > Micrococcaceae > Kocuria > Kocuria sp. CH-021. The sequence goes on from NZ_JBNAFK010000001.1 coordinate 155,036, forward strand.
GGCGTCGTCGAACTCGCGCTCGACCTCCTCGTCGCGCCGGTAGGTGGCCTTCGAGACCAGCACGGCGGAGACGAGGCCCACGACGAAGCCGGGGATGATCTCGTAGAGGTCGGCCCACGGGGTCACGGTCCACACGAACACGGTGACCGCGCCCAGGACCATGCCGGTGATCGCGCCCAGGTTCGTGAGCTTGCGCCAGAACAGGGAGAGGATCACCACCGGGCCGAACGAGGCGCCGAAGCCGGCCCACGCGAAGGCCACGAGGCCGAGGATCGTGTTGTTCTGCTCCCAGGCCAGGAACGTCGCCACGACGGCGACGGCCGCCACGCCCGCGCGGCCCATCCACACCTGCTTGCGCTCGGACGGGGACTCCTTGACGGTCAGCTTGTACAGGTCCTCCACCAGGGCGGAGGAGGAGACGATGAGCTGGGAGGAGACCGTGGACATGATCGCCGCGAGCACGGCCGCCAGGACGAAGCCCGCGACGACGGGGTGGAAGAAGACCTGCGCGAGGTCCAGGAACACGGACTCGGGGTCGGTCGGGCTCTCGTCGGGGCGGTTGCCGTAGTAGGCCAGCCCGACCAGGGCGGTGGCGACCGCGCCGATGACGCTCAGCACCATCCAGCTCAGCCCGATCCGGCGGCCGGTCTTGGCGTCGGAGGGGGAGCGCATGGCCATGAAGCGCACGATGATGTGCGGCTGGCCGAAGTAGCCGAGACCCCACGCCAGGGCCGAGACGACGCCGATCACGGTGGCGCCGCGCACCAGCGAGAGGGCGTCCGGGTCCACCGAGGTGATGTTCTCCGCCATCTGCCCGAAGCCGCCGACGTTGATGATGCCGACGACCGGGACCATGATCAGGGCGATGAACATCAGGATGCCCTGCGCCACGTCGGTGTAGGTCGCGCCCAGGAAGCCGCCGAAGAGCGTGTAGGCGATGGTCACGCCCACCACCAGGAGCAGGCCGGCGTGGTAGGTCGAGCCGAAGGAGGACTGGAAGAACAGCCCGCCGGCGACCATGCCGGAGGAGACGTAGAACGTGAAGAACACCAGGATGATCAGACCCGAGACGATGCGCAGCAGCCGGGACCCGCTCTTGAGCCGGTTGTCCAGGAAGGACGGGATCGTGATCGAGTTGTGCGAGACCTCGGTGTAGGAGCGCAGCCGGGGCGCGATGAACTTCCAGTTGACCCACGCGCCGATGATCAGGCCGATCGCGATCCACGCCTCGACCAGGCCGGAGAGGAAGACCGCGCCCGGCAGGCCCAGGAGCAGCCAGCCGGACATGTCGGAGGCGCCGGCGCTGAGCGCGGCGACACCCGGCTTGAGGTTGCGCCCGCCGAGCATGTAGTCGTCGAGGTTCTTCGTCCTGCTGTTGGCGTAGAGGCCGATGCCGATCATGGCGGCGAAATAGATGACGATCGCGATCGTCTGGGATATCTCTTGGGTCATGGTGTCCTTTCCGCCCGGAGCCGGCCCGGTGGAGCGCAGCGTCCAGGGGGGTGGGTGGAACAAAGGTCCCACAGGACTTTACGCCCGCTCCGAGGCAGTGGCCAGCCACTACGGGTATAGGCACCGGGGCGCCGGCACGGCGGGCGGCCCGCTCAGGCGTCGTCGTGCGCCTGCAGGAACTCGTAGACCTCGCGCTCGTCGACGCCCGGGAAGGCCCCCTCCGGGAGGGCGGCCAGCACGTGCGAGTGCGCCCGGGTGTTGGGCCAGGCGTGGCCCGCCCACACGCGGCTGAGCTCCTCGGGCGGACGCCGGCAGCACGAGGGGTCGGGGCACGTCGACACGGTGCGGTGCGGGGTGTCGCGGCCGCGGAACCAGCGGGCGTCGGTGAAGGCGACGCCCACGCCGATCGAGAACGCGCCCTGGCCCGAGAGCTCCGTGCGCGTGGAGCACCAGTACGTGCCGGAGGGGGTGTCCGTGTACTGGGCGAACGCCGTGAACTGGTTGGGCTGGTCGAACACGGTGCGCCCGGACCACTTGCGGCACGAGATCTGGCCCTCGATCGCGCCGGTGTGGTCCGTGGGGAACGCCAGGCCGTTGTTCTCGTAGGCCTTGTGGATCACCCCGGACGAGTGCACCTTGTGGAAGTGGGTGCGGATGCCCAGGTGGCGGGTCGCCAGGTTCGTGAAGCGGTGCCCCGCGGTCTCGTGCGAGACGGCGAAGCGGTCCTTGAGGTCCTCCAGGAACAGGTCCCGGTTCCGCTTGGCCTCGAGCAGGAACGGGACGGTCTTGTCCTCCGGCAGCATCACCGCGGCCGCGAAGTAGTTGCTCTGCACCCGCTGGGCGAGGAACTCGGCGTAGTCCTTCGGGGGCTCGTGGCCCAGCACCTGGTGGCCCACGGCCTGGAGCAGCACCGCGCGGGGGTCGTGGTCCGCCCGCGGGCTCTGCACGAGGTAGATCCGCCGGTTGAGCAGGTCGGTCACCGAGCGCGTCGAGTGCGGCAGGTCGGTCACGTGGTGGATGCTGTAGCCGAGCCGGCCCACCATCTCGGAGATCACGGAGTTGGACACGGGGCCCGATGAGTAGCCGCCCAGCGTCAGCAGCTCCTTGGCGGCCTGCTCCAGGTCGGGGAAGTAGTTGTCCTGCTCCCGCATGAGCCGGCGCAGCTGCACGTTGGCCCGGCGGGCCTCCTCCGGGGTGGCCGAGTTCTTCTCGAGGGCCTCCGCCAGCCGCTCCTGCAGGCCCACGAGGGCCTCGAGCACCTCGGTGGACAGGGCGGAGCTGACGCGGACGGTCGGCAGCCCCAGCTGCTCGTAGAACGGGGAGCGCTGGGCGCGCTCGAGCTGGATCTCGAGCGCCTCGCGACGGTTCCCGGGCTCGGCCCCGAGCAGGGCGTCCACGCTCGTGCCCAGGACCTCGGCGAGGCGCTGCAGCAGGCTCAGCCGGGGCTCGCGCCGCCCGTTCTCGATCACGGACAGCTGCGACGTGGCGGTGCCGGCCCGGTCCGCGAGCTCCGCGAGCGTCAGCCCCCGGTCCTTGCGCAGCGCCCGGATGCGCCGGCCGAGACCGATCAGGTCGGTGGTGCCGGACTGCTCGGCCGACGTCGGTTCCTCGTAGCCCCAGGCGCTGGTCGTCATTTCTTCACCCTATGTGAAAAACGACGAAAGTTCACGAGGAAATGTGGGGTTCACCCGGTCCGAACTGGGGCAAAGTGGGATGTGTCACCACGGGAGAGCGAACTTCCCGGTGACCCACAAGCCGACGAGCACCCGTCCACGGACCACTCAACGAGGAGCCGACATGTCCTACCCCAACGCCCCCAAGACCGCCGACGAGATCCGCCAGGAGTGGGACGCCGATCCCCGCTGGGCGCAGATCACCCGCGAGTACACGGCGGAGGAGGTCGTCCGCCTGCGCGGCACGGTGCAGGAGGAGATGACCCTGGCCCGCCGCGGCGCCGAGCAGCTGTGGGAGAAGCTGCACACCGAGGACTTCGTCAACTCCCTCGGCGCCCTGACCGGCAACCAGGCGGTCCAGCAGGTGAAGGCCGGCCTCAAGGCCATCTACCTCTCCGGCTGGCAGGTCGCCGGCGACGCGAACCTCGCGGGCCAGACCTACCCCGACCAGTCGATCTACCCCGCGAACTCCGTCCCGGCGGTCGTGCGGCGGATCAACAACGCGCTGATGCGCGCCGACCAGATCGAGCACTCCGAGGGCACGAGGACCGTCGAGGACTGGCTGGTCCCGATCGTGGCCGACGCCGAGGCCGGCTTCGGCGGCCCGCTCAACGCCTACGAGCTCATGAAGTCCATGATCGCCGCCGGCGCGGCCGGGGTGCACTGGGAGGACCAGCTGGCCTCCGAGAAGAAGTGCGGCCACCTGGGCGGCAAGGTGCTCATCCCCACCCAGCAGCACGTCCGCACCCTCAGCGCGGCCCGGCTCGCGGCCGACGTCGCCGACGTCCCCTCGCTGATCATCGCCCGCACCGACGCGGAGGCGGCCACCCTGATCACCTCGGACGTCGACGACCGCGACAAGCCGTTCGTCACCGGGGAGCGCACCGCGGAGGGCTACTACAAGGTCCGCAACGGCCTCGAGGCCTGCATCGCCCGCGGCAACGCGTACGCCCCGTACGCCGACCTGCTGTGGATGGAGACCGGCACCCCGGACCTCGAGCTCGCCAAGAAGTTCGCCGAGGGCATCCACGCGGAGCACCCCGACCAGATGCTCGCCTACAACTGCTCGCCGTCCTTCAACTGGAAGAAGCACCTGGACGACGCCACGATCGCGAAGTTCCAGCGGGAGCTGGGCGCGATGGGCTTCAAGTTCCAGTTCATCACCCTGGCCGGCTTCCACGCCCTGAACTACTCGATGTTCGACCTGGCCCACGGCTACGCCCGCAACCAGATGACGGCCTACGTGGAGCTGCAGGAGCGGGAGTTTGCGGCCGAGGAGCGCGGCTACACCGCCACCCGGCACCAGCGCGAGGTCGGCACCGGCTACTTCGACCTGGTCTCCACCGTCCTCAACCCGGAGTCCTCCACCACGGCGCTGGCCGGCTCCACCGAGACCGCCCAGTTCTGAGCTGAGCGGCGGCGACCGGCCGGGGGCCCGACAGGGTCCCCGGCCGCACCGCATCCGACGACGACCCGCTCCGGTCCGCACCGGAGCCGCCCCACCCGATCTTCCCCAGGACACTCTTCAGGCGAGGAACCAGCCATGATGACCATGACCAGCAATCCCGTGACGATCAACGGCGTGACCCTGACCGGTCACCACGTCCCCCGGCAGAACAGTGTGCTCACCCCCGACGCGCTCGGCTTCCTGGCGGCCCTGCACCGCGAGTTCGAGCCCCGCCGCCGCGAGCTGCTGGCCGCGCGCGAGGAGCGGCGCAAGGCGATCGCCCGCGGCACCGACCCCGCCTTCCTGCCGGAGACGCGGCGGATCCGCGAGGACGACTCCTGGCGCGTGCCGCCGCCCCCGCCCGGGCTCGAGGACCGCCGCGTGGAGATCACCGGCCCCACCGAGCGCAAGATGACCATCAACGCCCTCAACTCCGGGGCGAAGGTGTGGCTCGCGGACATGGAGGACGCCAACACCCCGCACTGGACCAACGTGGTCACCAACCAGCTCAACCTCATCGACGCGCTCGAGGGGACCATCGAGTTCACCAACCCGGACGGCAAGAAGTACACGCTGAAGAACAAGGACGCCCGGTCCAACCCGACCGTCGTGGTGCGGCCCCGCGGCTGGCACTTCGAGGAGAAGCACCTGTCCGTGCGGGACGAGCCCATCGCGGGCGCCATCGTGGACTTCGGCCTGTACTTCTTCCACAACGCCCGCCGGCTCAAGAAGCTCGGGCTGGGCCCGTACTTCTACCTGCCCAAGACCGAGTCCCACCAGGAGGCGCGGCTGTGGCACGACATCTTCAGCCGTGCGGAGTCCATGCTCGGGGCGGACCGCGGCACCATCCGCGCCACCGTTCTCATCGAGACGATCACCGCGGCCTTCGAGATGGAGGAGATCCTGTACGAGCTCGGCGAGCACGCCGCGGGGCTCAACGCCGGGCGCTGGGACTACATCTTCTCGATCATCAAGAACTTCCGGACCCGCGGACCCCGCTTCATCCTCCCGGACCGCAACGCCGTGACCATGACGCAGCCGTTCATGCGGGCCTACACCGAGCAGCTCGTGCGGGCCTGCCACCGCCGCGGGGCGATGGCCATCGGCGGGATGGCCGCGTTCATCCCCTCGCGCCGGGACGAGGAGGTCAACCGCACCGCGATCGAGAAGGTGCGGGCGGACAAGACCCGTGAGGCGAACGACGGCTTCGACGGGTCCTGGGTGGCCCACCCGGACCTGGTGCCGGTGTGCCGCGAGGTCTTCGACGAGGTGCTCGGCGAGAAGCCCAACCAGCTGGACCGGCTGCGCGAGGACGTGGTGCCCGACGACAAGGCGCTCATCGACATCGCCTCCGCCGAGGGGAAGATCACCGAGGAGGGGATCCGCAACAACATCGAGGTGGGGATCCGCTACATCGAGGCGTGGCTGCGCGGCAACGGCGCGGTGGGCATCCACAACCTCATGGAGGACGCCGCGACCGCTGAGATCTCCCGCTCGCAGATCTGGCAGTGGGTGAACACCCGGGCCATCACCGACGAGGGCGAGGAGATCACCCGGGACTGGGTCCAGGAGCTGATGGAGGAGGAGTTCGCGCGGATCGAGCGGGCCGAGGGCGACCGGTTCGACGACGCCCGCTCCATCTTCGAGGAAGTGGCCCTGGGCGACGACTACCCGGCGTTCCTGACCACCCCCGCCTACGAGCGCTTCCTGGCCGAGCCCGAGGACCCGCACGCCCCGGAGGAGGCCGAGGCCTCCGCGTCCGCGCGCTCCTGAGCGGTCCACCGGGCCGGGTCCCCGACCCAGGGCTCCCGGGGCAGGACGTCCTCGTCGAGGACGGCGAGGACGTCCCGGGCCGTCCGGACCGGACCCGGGAGGCGCAGCGACGCGGCCATCCGGGCCAGCACCTCCTCGGCGCCGTGGCCCGCCGCCGCGAGCTCGGCGAGGGTCACGGCGCCGTCGCGCTTGGCGAGGCGCTGCCCGTGCGCGTTGAGCACGAGCGGGACGTGCACCCACTCCGGCTCGTCCAGCCCGAGCACCGAGGCCAGGTACGCCTGCCGGGGGGTGGAGGGCAGCAGGTCGTCGCCCCGGACCACCTGGTCCACGCCCTGGTGGGCGTCGTCCAGGACCACCGCGAGGTTGTAGGCGGGGCGGCCGTCGTTGCGCAGCAGCACGAAGTCGTCGACGAGCCCGGTGTACGCCCCGGCCCAGCGGTCCACGACCGTGCGGGAGCGCACGTCCGCGCGCAGCCGCACCGCGGGGGGCCGCTCCCGCCGGCGCCGTGCCCGCTCGGCGTCGCCGAGGTCCCGGCACGTGCCCGGATAGGCGCCCGGCGCCCCGTGCGGCGCGCTCGCGGCCGCCTGGATCTCCCGGCGGGTGCAGAAGCACTCGTAGGTGCGCCCCGCCGCGGTGAGCCGCTCCACCACGGCCCGGTGCTCGGCCTCCCGCGAGGACTGCAGCAGCGGCGGGCCGTCCCAGTCGAGGCCGAGCCGGGCGAGGTCCGCCAGCTGCCGCTCGGCCGACCCCGGCCGCACCCGGTCGATGTCCTCGACGCGCAGGACGAAGCGCCGGCCCGTCGAGCGCGCGAGGGCCCACGCGAGCAGCGCCGTGCGGAGGTTGCCGAGGTGGAGGTCCCCGGAGGGCGACGGAGCATAGCGGCCGGCGCCTCCGACCGCACGGTCCGAGGCGGAAGTGGTCATGGGTGCCAGGATAGCCAGCGGCGGTCGGTACCCTGGTCGAGTGGCGCGCATCAACGAAATCCGCGACGGCGTCTTCGCCGTGAGCACGGACAACTGGAGGCTCAACTCCGGTGTCGTGCTCGGGACCCGGCGCGCCCTCGTGATCGACACGGGAGCGGGCCCGCGCCAGGCCCGGGAGATCCTGGGCGCCGTCCGCTCGCTCACGGGCCTGCCGCTGACGGTCGTGAACACCCACGCCCACTACGACCACTTCCTGGGCAACGCCGTGTTCCAGCGCGCCGGGGCCGAGGACTTCTGGGCCCACCGCGGCTGCGCGGCGGCGATCGAGGCGCACGGGGACTTCCAGCGCTCGTTCGTGGGCATCCACGAGCCCGAGATGGCCGCCGCCGAGGGACCGGACACCCGTCTCGTCGTGCCCAACCGGCACCTGCCGGGCACGGGCCGGCGCCCCGCGCTCACCCGGGTGGACCTGGGGGAGCGCGCGGCCGTGCTCTTCTCCTTCGGGCCGGGCCACACCGACAACGACCTCTGCGTGGGCGTCGACGACGTCGTGTTCACCGGGGACCTCGTGGAGCAGGGCGCCGACCCCAGCTTCGACGACTCCTATCCGCGGGGCTGGGCCTCGGCCCTCGAGAACCTGGCCGCCCTCGACCGGTACCAGGTCTTCGTCCCGGGCCACGGCAACCCCGTGGAGCGCGGCTACGTGCTCCAGCAGGCCCGGCTCATGCGCACGGCGATCGACCGGGTGGACGCGAGCGAGGCCGCGGCGGCGCAGCCCGACGGGATGCGCCCCGTGACCGCCTCGATGTTCCGCCTGCCCTACAACGCGGGGGCGGCGCGGATCCTGCTGGACCGGCTCGAGCGGATCAGGGCCGAGGACGCCGCGACCGAGGAGCTTGCAGCGCTGTCAGTGCCGCAGCCGCCAGCAGACTGACGCCCAGGATCGCCGCGCACGCCGCGACCGCGGCCCAGCCGCCGCCCGGGACGCGCAGGGCCGCCCAGAGCGGCAGCAGACCGGTGAGGATCGCCCCCGCGCCGAGGACGGCCAGGAGGGCGGTCAGGCCCCCGCCCGGCGCCGGGCGCTCCACGGGCCCGGTCAGCCGCAGCACCAGGCCGCCCAGGGCCGCCCAGCCCGCCACGACCAGCAGCGACGCCACCACGTCCGAGGGCCGGTGCCAGCCGTTCAGCAGCGTGGCCACCCCGGTCGCGGTCATGGCGCCCGCCCCGAGGAGCGCGACGAACGGCCGGGACGGGGCGGGCGCCGCGAGCAGCACCACCGCCACGGCGGCGGCCGCGGCGGCCGTGTGCCCGGACGGGAAGGAGTTGACGGCGGCCTCCTGGATCCCGAGGTCGGGCTTCTCCAGCAGCACCCGCTTGAGCAGCTGGACCGTCAGGTTGGAGAGCAGGACCACCGCCGCCCCGACCACGGCCGGGGCGAGGCGCCGGGAGCGCACGGCCAGGACCGCGAGGCACAGGGCCGAGACCGCGCCCACCGCCCACGGGACCGCGTCGAGCAGCTGGCCGACACGGTCGGACAGGTCCGGGAAGGCGTGGTTCGCCTGGCGCAGGGCCAGCTCGTCGAGCCACTGCCCGGTCGCCGTGGTCAGGGCCACGACCCCGACCAGGGCCGCCCCCGCCCACGCGGCGGCGGCACCGAACAGGTGGCCCAGGACCTGCAGGACGGTGGGGACGGGGCGACGGGTGGTGGTGGTCATCGAGCTCCTGGGCGGTGGGGCGGGGCGTGCGGGTGCCGGCACGGCCACGGCCGTGCTGGCACCCGCGGAACCCTCATTCTTCCACGCACGCATCGGAGCAGGCTGAGAAGCGACCCCTAGGCTGGGGGCATGCTCTCCGCCGCGGACCTGCCCCCGCTCGACGACCTGCTCGCGGACGCGCACGTCGTCGCCCTCCCGATGCGCGTGCGCTTCCGCGGCATCGACGTGCGCGAGACGGTGCTCCTGCGCGGCCCCGCGGGGTGGGGGGAGTTCGGCCCGTTCCCGGAGTACGGCGACGCCGAGTCCGGCGCGTGGCTGCGCGCCGCCGCCGACGCCGCGTGGCACGGCTTCCCGGCGCCCCGGCGCACGCACGTGCCCGTCAACGCGACCGTGCCCGCCGTGCCGGCGGTCCGGGTCCCGGACGTTCTCGCCGGCTTCGGCGGCGGTGTGCGCGCGGTCAAGGTCAAGGTCGCCGAGCGGGGCCAGGGCCCGGAGGACGACGACGCCCGGGTCGCGGCGGTGCGGGCCCTGCTGCCGGAGGCGGAGCTGCGGGTGGACGCGAACGGCGGCTGGGACGTGCCCACGGCGCTCGAGGCCCTGGAGCGGCTGGGGCGGCACGGGCTCGCGTACGCGGAGCAGCCGGTGCCCACGATCGAGGGTCTCGCGGCCGTCCGGGCGGGCCTCGCCGACCGGGGCGTGCCGGTGCTGGTGGCCGCGGACGAGTCCGTGCGCAAGGAGAGCGATCCCCTGGCGGTGGCCCGGGCGGGCGCCGCCGACCTGCTCGTGGTCAAGGCGGCCCCGCTCGGCGGGGTGCGCCGGGCCCTGGAGGTGGTCGCGCAGGCCGGGCTGCCCGCGGTGGTCAGCTCCGCCCTGGACTCCTCGGTGGGCATCCGGGCGGGTCTCGCGCTCGCCGCCGCCCTGCCCGAGCTGCCGTACGCGTGCGGGCTCGGGACCGTGTCCCTCATGCGGGCGGACGTCCTGCGGGATCCGCTGCGGCCGGTGGGCGGGATGCTCGAGCTGCGGGACGCGGTCCCGGACCCCGCGCTGCTGGAGCGCCACGCGGTGCCCGCCGACCGGCGCCGGTGGTGGCTGGAGCGGGTGCGCCGGGTGCACGCCCTGGTCGCGGCTCAGGGCTGAGCGGCGCCTCCCAGGACCTCGGCCCGCAGCCGGTCCAGGTCCACGGGCTCGCCCTCGCGCAGCCCGTGGCGGCGGACCCACGCCCGGGCGGCGCGCCAGACGTCGTCGCAGCCGAGCTCCACGTCGGGGTGGGCGGCGCCGATCCGCGTCTGGGCCGGGTGCTCGGGGTCGTCGCCCGTGAAGGAGAAGACCGCCACGGGACTGCAGGCGAGGCCCACCACCCCGCGGACGGAGGCGATGACGCGCCCGTGCAGGCAGTCCCCCGGGTGCAGGTCCCAGGCGCGGTGGACGTGCCGGCAGTCCACGGCCGCGCGCCGGTGCCCGTGCGCGTGGCGGTGAGCGGGTTCCCAGTGGTCATGCGGGGTGATCGGTGCCGGCCCCGGTTCCGTGTGCATTCCGCGCCTCCCTCGACGGCGTCCGGCCCGCCCGCGTCCGTCCACGGTGGCACGGCCCGTGGGCGGGTGGGGCAGAAGGAGGGGGGTCTTCCGGAGTTCCCGGTCACGGTCCGGGGCGCTGGACGGATGGGGACGGCCTGACGGCACGAGCATCCCAGAACCGGCGCGGGGACGGAATCGGCCGGCCCAATGTTTCTTCGAGTGAACACCCACCGATCCCGGGTGCTCGGCGTCCGGGGCCCGCCGCGGGCCGAGCGCCGCCGGCCGTCATCTGCGAGCGGCTCCGGAGCCGCGCGGCGCGTTCCACTCCCCGCCCGGTCACCGCCCGTTAATGTGTGCTTCACCTCGGCGCCCCCCGGGCCCCACACGGCGGTGGTGCAGTGGACTCGCATCCGACATCTGCGGCCGCGGACGCCCGCGGCCCCGACCCTCCCTGGGGGAGCCATGACCGACACCGCCAAGCGCACCTTCCTCCCGCTGCTGGGCCACACCCGTGGCAAGCGCAGCCCCCTCACCTGTCAGCTGAAGTGCGGCAGCGCCTGCGCCGGCCCGGAGTGCAACACCTCCGGCAACGGCTATTTCCGCGACATCGCGAGCGCCGCCCTGACCCGCCGGTCCGCTCTGGGCCTGGGCGCCGCAGCGGCCGTGACCGTCGGCGTCGCCGGGGCCGTCCCCGAGGCCGCCCAGGCCCACGGCCGCGGCCGCACCGGGCTGTCCTTCGCCCCGATCTCCCCCGTGCCGAACACCGTGGACGACCTCACGGTCCCCGAGGGCTTCGACTGGTCCCCGATCATCCGCTGGGGCGACCCGCTGTTCGCCGACTCCCCCGAGTTCGACCCCTATGCGCAGACGCCCGAGGCCCAGGCGCGCCAGTTCGGCTACAACTGCGACTACCTCGACATCCTCCGCGACCGGGGTGGGCGCACGGCCGTGCTCGTGAGCAACCACGAGTACACCAACGAGAACCTCATGTTCCCGGCCGAGCAGCAGGACGACCTCCAGCGCGTGGCCGGGGTGGCCCTGGCCGCGCACGGCATGTCCGTGGTCGACCTGACCCGCGCCGGAGCGGGAAAGCCCTGGTCCTACGTCCGCGGCGGCGCCCGGAACCGGCGCATCACGATGAGCACCCCCTTCCGGGTGGACGGGCCCGCGGCGGGCTCCGACCTGCTGAGGACCCAGGCCGATCCCACCGGGGAGCTGGTGCTGGGCACCCTCAACAACTGCGCCGGCGGCACCACCCCGTGGGGCACGGTCCTGTCCGGCGAGGAGAACTTCAACCAGTACTTCAAGGGCAACGGCTCGCCCGAGCAGCAGCGCTACGGGATCTCCGCCGAGGCCCCGAGCCGCCGCTGGCACGAGGTCGACCCCCGCTTCGACTCGACCCTGCCGGGCTACGAGAACGAGCCCCACCGCTTCGGCTGGGTCGTGGAGATCGACCCGCAGGACCCGGCCTCCACCCCCGTCAAGCACACGGCCCTGGGCCGCTTCAAGCACGAGGGCGCCAACGTGCGCGTGGCCGGGGACGGGACCGTGGTGGCCTACTCCGGCGACGACGAGCGCTTCGACTACCTCTACAAGTTCGTCTCGGCCCAGAAGTACGTCGAGGGCGACCGCGCCCACAACATGACGCTGCTCTCCGAGGGCAGCCTCTACGTGGCGCAGTTCACCGGGGACACTGCGGCCGAGATCGACGGCTCCGGGCGGCTGCCCTCCGACGGCGCGTTCGACGGCTCCGGGCGGTGGCTGCCGCTCCTCGTGGACGGGGAGTCGGCCGTGGACGGCATGTCCCCCGAGGAGGTCCTGGTGTTCACCCGCCTGGCCGCGGACCGGGCCGGCGCCACCAAGATGGACCGCCCCGAGGACGTCGAGCCCTCCCCGCACACCGGCAAGCTCTACGTGGCGCTGACCAACAACACCGACCGCGGCACCCCGGGCAAGGCGGGCCCGGACGAGGCCAACCCGCGCACCCAGAACCGCGACGGCCACGTGCTCGAGCTCACGGAGCGGAACGGCTCCGCCGCCGCGCTGGAGTTCGACTGGAACCTGCTGATCGTGGCCGGGGACCCCTCGAAGAACGCCTCGGCGTACTTCGCCGGGTTCCCCGCGGACCGGGTGTCCCCGATCTCCTGCCCGGACAACCTGGCCTTCGACTCCGCGGGCAATCTGTGGGTCTCCACCGACGGCGCCCCCGGGACCATCGGCTACAACGACGGGCTGTTCAAGGTAGGCCTGTCCGGACGCGAGCGCGGCAACGTCGAGCAGTTCCTGGCGGTGCCCCAGGACGCGGAGACCTGCGGTCCCGTCGTCCACGACGACGACCGGATGGTCTACGTCAACGTCCAGCACCCGGGGGAGGACGGCTCCTTCGAGGAGCCCCGCTCCTACTTCCCGGACTACGTCGTGGAGACCCGCCAGGGCGAGGGCGAGTGGTCCCTGCCGCGGCCGTCCGTGGCCCAGGTCTTCGCCGTGGGCCGGGGTGGGGAGCCCGAGTTCCCCGGTGCCATCCACGACGGGCCGGGCCGGGGCCGCAACCAGCACAAGCGCCGCAAGAACGGCGAGCGCGGGCCCCGCTACCGCGGCTACCGGGGCAAGGCCACCCCGGAGACGAGGACGGCGGCGAGGACGGCGGCCCGCTCCTACTGAGCCCTGCCTCCCGGGCCCTGTCTCCGGTGTTCTTCCGGAGGCGCCGCGGGGCCCACCGCTCCCCGGTGCGCCCCGCGGCGTGCCGGGGAGCGGTGCCCGGCCGGACTACCCTGGTCTCCTGTGACCACACCGTCCCTCGACACCGCCCGCACCGTCCTGGAGGAGCTCGTCGACGCCGGGATGCGGCACCTCGTCGTCGCCCCCGGCTCCCGGTCCGCGCCGCTGGCCTACGCCGCGGCGGCCGCCCAGGCCGCCGGGGCGCTCGAGGTCCACGTGCGGGTGGACGAGCGGGGCGCGGCGTTCACCGCCCTCGGCATCGCCCGGGCCACCGGCCGGCCCGCCGGGGTGCTCACCACCTCCGGCACGGCCGTGGGCAACCTGCTGCCCGCGGTGCTGGAGGCCGACCACGCCGAGGTGCCGCTCGTGGTGCTCTCCGCGGACCGCCCGCCGGAGCTGCGGGGCACCGGTGCCAACCAGACCACCCGCCAGCCGGGGATCTTCGGCGACCACGTGCGTGCCGCCGTGGACCTCCTCCCGGAGGACGACGTGCCCGCCCGTCTCGCGGGGGTCCTCGACGCCCTGGCCGGCCGCGGGCCGGAGGGACCCCGGCCCACGGGGCCGGTCCAGCTCAACGTGGCCCTGCGCGAGCCGCTGCACCCGGGGCCGGAGGACGGCCCCGAGCTCGCCGCCCGGGCGGCCCGGCTGGCCTCCCGGAGGGGAGCCCGGCCGGACCCGGGCCCGGCCGCCGTGGCCGCCGGGCCCGTCCGCGCGCCGCGGCCGGATGCGGGAACGGCGTGCTCCGTGGTGGTCGCCGGGGACGGCGCCGGTCCCGCCGCGGCCCGCTTCGCCGCGGCGTGCGGGCTGCCGCTGCTCGCGGAGCCGTCGTCGAACGCGCGGTGCGGCCCGCACGCCGTGGGGGCCTACCGGCTGCTCCTGGACTCCCCGCTGGGCCGGCGGATCGAGCGCGTCCTGCTGGTGGGCCGGCCCACGCTCTCCCGTCCGGTCGGGGCCCTGCTCGCCCGGGAGGACGTCGTCACGGCGGCCGTGCGGCCGGCGCCCGTGGCCTGGTTCGAGCCCGGGCGGCGCCGCGAGCGGGAGCTCACGAGCTGGACCGAGGCGGCGGCCTTCACGGGCCGCGGCGCCCCCGGCTGGGCGGACGCCTGGCGGCAGGCGGGTGCTGCCGCGGACGAGGCCGTCGTGCGGCTGCTCTCCGCCGGGACTCCGGCCACGGGCCCGGCCGTGGCCGCCGCCGTGTGGGAGGCCTGCCGGCGGGACGGGGCCGTGCTGGTGGCGGGCTCCTCCAACCCGGTGCGCGACCTGGACCTCGCCGCCCGGCCCGGCCCCGGGTCCCCGCTCGTGCTCGCCAACCGCGGGCTCGCCGGGATCGACGGGACGGTGGCCACCGCCACCGGCGCGGCCCTCGGCACCGGCCGGCCGGTCCGCACCCTCCTGGGCGACCTGACGTTCCTGCACGACGTCTCCTCCCTGCTGCTGGGCCGGGGCGAGCGCGAGCCCGACCTGCAGCTGGTGGTCGTCAACGACGGCGGCGGAGGGATCTTCACGACCCTCGAGCACGGGGCCCTGGGGGAGCAGGAGGAGTACCGGGCGGTCGTGGAGCGGTTCTTCGGCACCCCGCACGAGGCCCGCCTCGACGCCCTGTGCGCCGGCTACGGCGTGGCCCACCGGCGCGCGGAGAGCCTCGCCGAGCTCGACCGGGCGCTCACCGCGCCCGTGCGCGGGCGATCGGTCCTGGAGATCGTGGTGGACCGGAGCGGCCTGCGGGACCTGCACGCCGGGATCCGCGCCGCCGTCGCGCAGGCCATTGCGCAGGCCGCCGGGCAGGCCGCCGGGCAGGCCGTCGCACAGGCCGCCGCACGGCCCGCCGGCGAGCGCTGAGGGGCTCGCGCCGGGCCGGTGCCGAATCCGGAGGAGCGCGTCCCGGACCCGGGACGCGGACGGGCCCCGTCCCCCGGGGAGGGGGACGGGGCCCGGAGGCGGGGGTACGGCTCAGCCGCGGACGGTGGGCGACTGGTGCCCGGCGGGGACGTGGTGCTCGACGAGCTCCTCCACCTGGTGCTCGGCCTCCTCCAGCTTGCGCTGGTGGGGCACCACGAGAGTGACGACCGCACCGAGCAGGGCGACACCGGCGAAGACGTAGAACGCCTGGGGGCCGCCGAAGCCGGCCGCGGCGAGCCAGCCGCCGATGATCGGGCCGAAGATCCCGCCGAACCGGCCCATGCTGGCGCAGAAGGCCACGCCGGCGGCCCGGGCGTTGGTGGTGTAGTAGTTCGACTGGAACCCGTAGACCAGGACCTGGGTGCCGATGGTGCCCACGCCGGCCACGCCGATGAAGACGAGCAGCAGCGGCAGCGGGAAGCTGAACGTCATGAGGATCAGGGCCACCGCGGCCAGGGCGAACGTGGTGGCGATCATCCGCTGCGGACCGGTGCGGTCCGCGAAGCGGGAGGCCAGGAGACCGCCGACCAGGGCGGACCCGTTGAGCACCAGGACGAAGTACAGCGGGCTGAGGCTGTGCCCGTAGCCGTTCATGATGACGGCGAGCCAGGTGTTGAGCCCGTAGGTGAGCAGCAGGCCGCAGAAGGACATGAAGCCCAGCAGGATCGAGGCCAGGGCGAACTGCTTGGAGAACACGGCCGCGTAGCCGGTCCGGCGCGGTGCCGCGCCGACCTTCCGGATGACCTGCTCCTCGATCAGCGGGACGCCGGTCCGGAGGGCGACGGCCTCGGCCCGCTCGGTGTGGCCGCGGGCCAGCAGCCAGCGCGGGGACTCGGGGAGCTTCCACAGCATGAGCGGGACCAGCAGGACGAGGGGGAGGGCGCCGATCATGAACAGCCCGCGCCAGCCCAGGTCGGTGAGCAGGGCGATGCCCACCACGGCGGCGAACACGCCGCCGGCGGGGATGCCGGAGTAGACGATGCCGTTGTAGAACTGCCGGCGGCCGCCGGGGGCGAACTCGGCCATGGTGGCGCCGGCGGTGGCGATCACGAGGCCGAGGCCGATGCCGGTGAGGAAGCGCATCGCGCCGAAGGCGAGCACGCTGGTGCTGAGCGCGGTGACGAACATGCCGACCGAGAACCAGGCGACGCCGGTGATCAGCAGCCGGCGCCGGCCGAAGAAGTCGCCGACGGCCCCGCAGATGAGCGAGCCGATGAGCACGCCGATCAGGGCGTAGGAGCCCACCAGGCCGGCGACCGCCGGCTCCAGGGTGCCGATCTGCGTGGGGTCGGCGAGCAGGCCCGGCAGGACCACGCCGTAGACGACGAGGTCGTAGCCGTCGAAGAGCAGCGCGAGACAGATCACGAACGCCACGAAGCGGGCGGTCCTCCGCTCGAGCTGCGGGTTCTCCGCGATGTCGATGTGTGGTTGGGTCATGTTCCCCGGACCTCTCTGGGCAGCGCGTGGACAAGGCAGGAAGGCGGGGGAGCCGAGAGCGTTCCCCCTGGTGCTCTCCAGCCTGACAGAGCTGTGATCCGGGTCATATGAGGCAAAGACCCAGGGATCCACCAGGGGGGCATTCAGTGCTTCAGGATATCGATGGGGGTGTCCGGGGTGATTGCGGATATGAGTCCGGGCCCGTCGTCCGAGGACGACGGGCCCGGGGCGTGCTGCTCAGTGCTCGGTGCTCACCGCTCCGGCGCCTGCACCTGGGTGGGGTTGAGCACGCGGGCGAGGAAGGACTGGGTGCGGGGCTCCTTCGGCTCGCCGATGACCTGCGCGGCGGGGC
This sequence comes from Kocuria sp. CH-021, assembly GCF_049716185.1. Classification (NCBI taxonomy): domain Bacteria; kingdom Bacillati; phylum Actinomycetota; class Actinomycetes; order Micrococcales; family Micrococcaceae; genus Kocuria; species Kocuria sp. CH-021. Next base: position 171,939 of record NZ_JBNAFK010000001.1, read on the forward strand.
CCTCCTCGACGACCACGCCGCCGTCCATGAAGACGACCTTGTCGGCGACGTCGCGGGCGAACTCCATCTCGTGGGTGACCACGAGCATCGTCATGCCCTCGGCGGCGAGGTCGCGCATGATGGCCAGGACGTCGCCCACCGTCTCGGGGTCCAGGGCGGAGGTGGGCTCGTCGAAGAGCATCAGGGACGGGTCCATGGACAGGGCCCGGGCGATGGCCACGCGCTGCTGCTGCCCGCCGGAGAGCTGGTCGGGGTAGCTGTCGGCCTTCTCGGACAGGCCCACGCGCTCGAGGTTGCCGCGGGCGATGCGCTCGGCCTCGGCCTTGTCCCGCTTGAGCACCTTGAGCTGGGCCACGGTGCAGTTCTCGAGGACGCTCAGGTGCGGGAAGAGGTTGAACTGCTGGAAGACCATGCCCACGTGCCGGCGCATCCGGTCGACGTCGGCCTCGGGGTCGGTGACGTCGAAGTCGCCGATCGTGATCCGGCCCTGCTGGGGCGTCTCGAGCAGGTTGACGCAGCGCAGCAGGGTGGACTTGCCGGAGCCCGAGGGGCCGATGAGGCAGACCACCTGGCCGGCGCCGACGCTGAGGGAGATGCCCTTGAGCACCTCGAGGGAGCCGTAGGACTTGTGCAGGCCCTCGATCACGACGGAGGCGGCGCCGGCGAGGCCGTCGGCGGGGCCGGGCTGCGGGCTGGGGGAGGATGCAGTGCTCACGGTCGGACTCCTAGGACTTCTTCATGCGGTCGGTCTTGGACTCGAAGCGTCGGGTCAGGATGCCCAGGGGCACCGTGATGACGAGGTAGGCGACGCCCGCCACCACCAGCGGGGTGAGGCCGGCGCCGGCGCTCGAGATGGCCTCGCGGCCGTACTTGGTGAGCTCGTACTGGCCCACGCCCATGCCCAGCAGGTAGACCAGGGACGAGTCCTTGGTCAGCAGGATCACCTCGTTGGTCAGCGGCGGCAGCACGATCCGCAGGGCCTGCGGGATGACGATGGTGACCATTGCCCGGGCGTGGGACATGCCCAGGGAGCGGGCGGCCTCGTACTGGCCCTTCGGCACGGCCTGCAGGCCCGCGCGCAGGGACTCGGCGATGTAGGCGGCGGCCACGAGGCCCAGGGCGATCATGACCGTGACGTAGTGGTTGAAGCGGAAGCCGAAGGCCAGCGGGATGCCGTAGCCGAAGGCGAGGAAGACCAGCAGGGCGGGCACGCCGCGGAAGAACTCGATGTAGAGCGTGGCCAGCCACCGGTAGGGCGCCACGGAGGAGAGCTTCATGAGCGCGAGCACCACACCGCCGGTGAGGCCCACCACGAAGCCGAGGAACGTGTAGATGAGGGTGTTCTTCAGCGCCACGACGAGGATGCCGGGGAACTGCTGGGCCGCGATCGCCGGGTTGAACACCTTCTCGACCAGCAGCGGCCAGTCCGCGATCGCGATCAGTGCGAGGGCGAGGAGGATCAGGACGGCGTACTGGACGCCGCGGGAGAGACGTGCTCTCTGGTGCATGGTCATGGCCATGGATGGGTCCGTTCTGGGTGGTACGGGTGGGACGGTGTCGGGGCCGGCGTCCCGGGTGCGGGTCACCGGCCCCCGGGTCAGTTCTCCTGGACGGGGATCCACGTCTCGACGATCCGCTCGAGCGTGCCGTCCTCCTCGATGCGGTCCAGGGTGGCGTCGACCGCCCGGAGCATCGCCTCGTCGCCCTCGGCCACGGCCACGCCGAGCTGGTCGTCGAGCTCCGCGGTCTCCTGGACCACGAAGTCCGGGTCGTCCTGGGCGTGCTGGGCGATCGCGGTGACGTCGTCGAGCACCGCGTCCACGCTGCCGGTGCTGAGCCCGGTGAACAGCGTGGTGGCGTCCTCGAACTGGACGGTGTTCAGGCCGAGTTCCCGCGCCTGCGTCTCGCCGACCGTGCCCTGCATGACCCCGACCCGCACCTGCTCCTCGCGGGCGGCGTCGATCGAGTCGACACCGTCCTCGCCGTCGGTCACGAGGCCGACCTCGTTGTCGTAGTAGGGGTCGGAGAAGTCCATCACCGTCTGCCGCTCCTCGGTGATGGACAGGGCGGAGATCGCGACGTCGCACTGGTCGGTCTCGAGGGCCGCCCCGGACTGGATCGACTCGAAGGCGAGCGTGACGTTCTTCATCTCCACCCCGAGGTCCTTCGCGATCTCCCGGCCGAGGTCCATGTCGAGGCCGACCATCTCGCCGCTCTCCTCCATCTCGAACGGCGGGTAGTTGGACTCCGAGCACACGGTGAGGAACCCGGGCTCCACCAGGGCCACGGCCGAGGACGAGGTGGCCCCGGCGGTCTGCCCGCCGCCGTCCGCGGCGTCCCCGGAGGGGCTCTCGGACGTGCAGGCGGTCAGGGCCAGGGCGGCGACGGCGGACAGCGCCGCCAGGGCGTGCGCGCGGGACGGGCGGGTGGTCGGACGGGGCATGCGGAGATCCTCCGGTGGGAGCAGTGGTCGTCGGCGCGGTCGGGCCGGGCACGGGGCCGGCCCTGCGGGGCGGTGGCCCCGACCGTGTTCGGGCACCAGGATACGGTGCGATCCCCGTAGCGGCTCAGCCGGCGGACAGGCCGGGGGCGGGCACGAGGCGCTCCGGCGCCCCGGCGGCCCGCTGCCCCAGGGCCTGGAGCATGGGCCGCAGCTTCGCCCAGGTCTCGGCCAGCTCGGACTCGGGGTCGGAGGCGGCCACGATGCCGCAGCCCGCGTAGAGCCGCACGGTGCGCTCGTCCTCCTGCACCGCCCCGCGCAGGGCGATGCCCCAGTCCCCGTTGCCGGCCGCGTCGAGCCAGCCGACGGGACCCGCGTACAGTCCCCGGTCCATCTGCTCCAGCTCCGGGATCGTGGCGGCGGCCACGGCCGTGGGCGTCCCGCAGACCGCGGCGGTGGGGTGCAGGGCCTCGGCGAGCTCGAGGGAGGACGGCGGGTCCCCGGCCGGGCCCGGCCGCAGCGCGGCGGTGACGTCCGAGGCCAGGTGCCACACGTTGGGCAGCTCGAGGATGAACGGCTCCGGGGAGGTCGTGACGGCGTCCGTGTAGGGGGCCAGCGACGCCTCGAGGGAGTCGATCGCGAACCCGTGCTCGTGCTGCTGCTTCTCCGACTCCCCGAGCACCCGCGCGGCGTAGTCGTGCGGGTCCTCCCCGGGAGGCGCGGCGTCCCGGTCCAGGGTGCCCGCGAGCACGCGGGCGTGGGCGACGCCGTCCAGCACCCGCACCAGCATCTCGGGAGTGGCCCCCATCAGCCGGCCCGCGCCGGAGGGGTCCCCGCCGAGGCCCACGCAGTACGTCCAGCACTGCTCGTAGCGCCGGGCGAGGTCCCGGACCACGGCCACGGCGTCCAGCGGGGCGTCCGTGCGCGCCACGACGTCCCGGGCCAGGACGAGCTTGTCGAGCCCGCCCGCGCGGATGCGCGCCACGCCCTCGCGCACCGCCTCCGTCCACTCGTGCTCGCCCAGCGTGCCCGGGGACAGCCGGACCACGGCGGGGGCCGCGGGAGGATCGCCGGCGGCGGACGCCCGGCCGGGGACGGAGCCGGCGCGGCGCAGCCACGCGGCCGCGACGTCGTCGGTGCTCAGCGCGAAGGGCGTCCCGGGGGCCACGGCCACCACGAGGCTCGCCCACGCGACGTCGCCCCGGCGCCCCACGAGCAGCTCCGGGACCACGAGCCCGGAATCCACGGCGGAGCTGGTCGCGAAAGTGAACGCCCCGAAGGCGGCGAGCCCGGTCCCGGGCACGCCCACCCGGTCCTCGACCACGGCGGCGGCGGCGACGTCGTCCCACCACACGCGCGCGGCCGTGAACCGGTCCGCGCCGCGCACCGTGTGCTCGGCGGCCCGGCCCCACGCCACCAGGCCGCGACCGTCCACCGTCCAGGTGAGCAGCTCCGGCCCCGCCAGCAGCTCCCGCAGGTCCGGCAGGGCCGCGGGGTCCGCGCCGAGCGCGGACAGCGGCACCGTGAGGGCGTGCAGCACGGGGACGGCGGCGGGATCGGCGGCGGGGTCGGTGGAGGACATCGCCCACCAGTCTAAGCCGCCCGCCGGACAGCCCCGGGCCCGGCGGGCGCGGGCCGGTCCGGCGACGGGTCCGGGGGAGGGACCGGGCGGGGGCGTCGGAGCGAGGTGCGACAATGACCGGGTGAACCGAGCAGACCTGTCCAAGCAGCCGCACGAAGTCTCCGCCATGTTCGACGACGTGGCGCCCCGCTACGACCTCGTCAACGACATCCTCTCGCTGGGGCGGACCCGCGGATGGCGCCGGGCCGTCGCGGAGGCCGTCGGCGCCGTCCCGGGGGAGCGGGTCCTCGACCTCGCCGCCGGGACCGGGACCTCGTCCGAGCCGTACGCGGACGCGGGCGTCGAGGTCGTGGCCGCGGACCTCTCGCTCGGGATGCTCGAGGTGGGCCGCGCCCGCCGCCCCGACATCGAGTTCGTCCAGGCGGACGCCACGCGGCTGCCGTTCGCCGACGCCTCCTTCGACGCCGTGACCATCTCCTTCGGGCTGCGCAACATCCAGGACTTCCGCCGTGCGCTCGCCGAGATGCTGCGGGTCGTCCGCCCGGGCGGGCGGCTCGTGATCGGCGAGTTCTCGACCCCCACGGCGGCCCCGCTGCGCACCGTCTACACGGAGTACCTCATGAAGGCGCTCCCCGGGATCGCCGCGCGCGCGGCGTCCAACCCGGAGGCCTACCGCTACCTCGCCGAGTCCATCGCGGCGTGGCCGGACCAGGAGGACCTCGCCGCGGAGATCCTCGCGGCCGGCTGGACCGGGGTGCAGTACCGCAACCTCACCGGCGGCATCGTGGCCGTGCACCGGGCCGTCAGGCCCACCGCGGACGCCCCCGCCCGATGAGGGCCCTCGTCCTCGGCGGCGGGCCGGCCGGCGCCACGGCCGGGTACTGGCTCGCGGCGCACGGCATCGAGGTCACGGTCCTGGAGAAGACCGCGTTCCCGCGGGAGAAGGTCTGCGGCGACGGGCTGACCCCGCGCGCCGTGCGCGAGATGCAGCTCATGGGCCTCCCGCACGGGCCCGAGCTCGGCTACGCCCGCAACCGGGGACTGCGGCTGGTGGCCCGCGAGCGCAGCGTCGAGGTGCCGTGGCCCGAGCTGAGCGACTTCCCGGCCTACGGGCTCGTGCGCACCCGGCTGGGCTTCGACGAGCAGCTGGCCGGGCACGCCCGCGGCGCGGGGGCCCGGGTGCTCGAGCGCCGGGCCGTGACCGGGGTGCTGCGCGACGGCTCCGGGCGCGTCGTCGGCGCCCGCGCCAACGTCCTCGACGCCGCCGGGCGGCGCACCGGCGAGACCGAGGAGCACCGCGCCGACGTCGTGCTCGCCGCCGACGGCAACTCCTCCCGCGCCGCGGTGTCCGCCGGGCTGCACAAGCGCGACGACCGGCCGATGGGGGTCGCGGTGCGCGCCTACTACGAGTCCCCGCGCTCGGACCTGGACTGGATGGAGGGCTGGCTCGAGCTCACCGACGGCACCGACCCGGACCGGGCCCTGCTGCCCGGCTACGGCTGGGTCTTCGGCGTCGGCGACGGCACGGCCAACGTGGGCCTCGGGATCCTGGACAGCTCCCCGGCGTTCGGTGCCCTGGACTACCGGAAGGTGCTCGCCGACTGGACCGCCTCCATGCCCGCCGAGTGGACGTTCGACGACGAGCACCGCCGCGGGCGCGTGCTCGGCGCGGCCCTGCCCATGGCCTTCAACCGCACGCCGCACCACGTGCCGGGGATGCTGCTGCTGGGCGACGCCGCGGGCCTCGTCTCCCCGTTCAACGGGGAGGGCATCTCCAACGCCATGGAGTCCGCCCGCTACGCCGCCGAGCACGTCGTGGCGGCCGCGGCCGCCCACGGACCGGCCCAGCGCGAGCTCGTGCTCGCCGGCTACCCCGGCCGGGTCCGCCAGGAGTGGGGCGCCCACTTCACGCAGGGCCGGGTGCTGGCCCAGCTCATCGGCAGCCCCGCCGTGATGAAGGCCGCCGTGCGCACCGGCATGGCCGTGCCCGCGCTGATGCGCTTCGTGGTCCGGGTCATGACGGAGCTCTCCGACCGGCCCGCCGCCACGTGGGAGGACCGCGTGGTCGCCCTCCTCGACGCCCTCACGCCCGCGACCGGCAACACCCGCCCCCCGAAAACTCGCTAGAGTGGTGGACCGTGACTGAAACCTCCTCCTCGAGCGCCGACGGCCCCGCCACGGGCCTCGGCACCGATCAGGTGAGGCTGCCCGCCGGCTTCGACCTCATCGCGTCCGACGACCGGCTGGGCCCGGTCGTGCTGCGGTCGCTCGCCCGGATCGAGGAGCGGCTGGACGACGCGGTGCGCAGCGCCGACCACCTGGCCGACGTCACCTCCCGCCACCTGCTCCAGGCCGGCGGCAAGCGGGTGCGGCCCCTGCTGACCGTGCTGGCCGGGGAGATCGGCGGCGGCATCAACGACGCCGTGCTCGAGTCCGCGGCCGTGGTCGAGCTCACCCACCTGGCCACCCTCTACCACGACGACGTCATGGACTCCGCGCCGCTGCGCCGCGGCGTCGCGACCGCCCAGACGGTGTGGGGCAACTCGGTGGCCATCCTCACCGGCGACCTCATCTTCGCCCGCGCCTCGTCGATGGTCTCCGAGCTCGGCCAGCGCGCCCTCAGGATCCAGGCGGACACGTTCGAGCGGCTCGTGCTCGGCCAGCTGCACGAGACGGTCGGCCCGCGCGAGGGGCAGGACCCGCTGGAGCACTACCTCGACGTCCTCGCGGGCAAGACCGGCTCGCTCATCGCGGCGTGCGGCCACTTCGGCACGGTCCTGGCCGGGGCCGAGCAGGACGTCGTGGACGTCATGGTCGAGTACGGGGAGAAGGTCGGCATCGCCTTCCAGCTCGCCGACGACGTGATCGACGTGACCGGCGAGGACGAGGTCTCCGGGAAGTCGCCCGGCACCGACCTCCGGGAGGGCGTGCCCACCCTGCCCGTGCTCATCCTGCGCCGGATGGCGGGGGAGGGCGACGCCGAGGCGGTGCGCGTCCTCGAGCACCTCGACTCCGACCTCACCTCGGACGAGGCCCTGGCCCGGGCCGTGGCCGCGGTCTCGGGCCACCGCGCCACCGAGGAGGCGTGGCGGATCGCCCGGCAGTGGGCCGACGAGGCCATCGCGTCGCTCGAGCCGCTGCCGGACACGGTGGCCAAGCGCGCGCTCGTGGCCTTCGCGCACGCCGTCGTCCACCGCGAGGCCTGAGCCGGCCCGCCGTGCCGGATGTGGTTCCCGCGGTGCCACGGGCTAGCCTGTAGCCGTCCGCAGACCACTTCCCGCACCCGAGGACGACCATGACCCCACAGTCCCCACCCGGCCGTGCCGCCGCGCCCCGCGAGGCGTTCTCCAGCCGCACGGTCTTCATCCTGGCCGCGATCGGCTCCGCCGTCGGCCTCGGCAACATCTGGCGCTTCCCCTACATCGCCTACGAGAACGGCGGCGGGGCGTTCCTGATCCCGTACCTCGTCGCGCTGCTCACGGCCGGGCTGCCGCTGCTGATGCTCGAGTACGGCATCGGGCACCGCTTCCGCGCCTCGGCCCCCCTGGCCTACCGCCGCCTGCACCCCAAGACCGAGTGGATCGGCTGGTGGCAGATGGGCATCAGCTTCGTGATCGCCGTCTACTACGCCGTCATCCTCGGCTGGGCGATGCTGTACACCTACTTCTCGTTCGGCAAGGCCTGGGGCGACGACCCCGGCACCTTCTTCCTCTCGGAGGTCCTGCAGAGCTCCGAGGAGATCACCGTGGGCCTCGACTTCGTCCCGAACGTGCTGGCCGTCACCGCGGTCGCCTGGGTCGCGCTGCTCGTGGTGCTCCTGCTCGGCGTGCAGAAGGGCATCGGCCGGGTCAACCTCGTGCTGATCCCGCTGCTGGTGCTGATGTTCCTGACCATCGTGGTCATCGCCCTGACGCTGCCGGGCGCCGCCGACGGCCTCAACGCCTTCTTCACGCCGAACTGGGCGGCGCTCACCGACAGCGCCGTGTGGGTCGCCGCCTACGGACAGATCTTCTTCTCGCTCTCGGTGGGCTTCGGCATCATGATCACCTACTCGTCCTACCTCAAGCCGAAGACGAACCTCACCGGCTCGGGGCTCGTGGTCGGCTTCGGCAACTCCAGCTTCGAGATCCTCGCCGGCATCGGCGTCTTCGCGGCGCTGGGCTTCATGGCCGGGGTCTCCGGCGTGGGCGTGGACGAGGTCGCCACCTCGGGCATCGGCCTGGCGTTCATCGCGTTCCCCACGATCATCTCCCAGGCGCCGCTCGGCACGCTCCTCGGCGTGCTCTTCTTCGCGACCCTCACCTTCGCCGGCTTCACCTCGCTCGTGTCGATCGTCGAGGTGGTCGTGGCGGCCGCCCAGGACAAGCTCGGCCTGCGCCGGCGCACTGCCGTGCTGGCCGTCGTGGTGCCCATGGCGCTGATCTCCCTGTCCCTGTTCACCACCACCACGGGGCTGAACCTGCTGGACGTCACGGACAACTTCGTGAACCAGTTCGGCATCGTCGCCGCCGCGCTGGTGTCGATCATGCTGCTCACGGCCGGCTTCTCCGCGCTGCCCACGCTGCGGGACCACCTGAACTCGGTGTCCTCCTTCAAGCTGGGCCGCACCTGGATGGTGGTGGTCGGCGGGATCACCCCGATCATGCTGGGCTACATCCTCATCAACACGCTCACCACCACCCTGGCGGAGGGCTACGGCGGGATGCCCGCGTGGTTCGTCAACACGTTCGGCTGGGGCACGGCCCTCGCGATCGTCGTCGTCGCCCTGCTGCTCTCCCGGCTGCCGTGGCCGGCCGCGTCCGCGGCCTCGGACCTCAGCCCGTCCCCGGCCATCGTCGACGCGTCCGTGGACCGGCGCCGGCTGCAGGGCGGCCAGCCGCTCTCGCGCTGGTCGGACACGGCCCTGCGCACCCCGGCCCTCGACCAGGACTTCTCCTACCGGGCCCTCGCCGAGGGCACGGCCGGGTCCCCGGGCCGGCACGCGGAGGTCCCCGCCGAGGGGGCCGGCCGGGCGCCCTGGAGCTCGGGCACCCCGTCCAGCACCACCGGATCCCAGGAGGACCCCCGATGACCACTCCCGCCATCATCATGCTCGTCGTCGCCGTGTGCACGGTGTGGGGCGGCTTCATCGCCGCCGTGCTCCACCTCCGGCGCACTCCGGAGGTCGACGAGAACGATCAGGGCTTCGGCAGCGACGACTACGTCCGCACCACCTGAGCCGCGCCGGGTCCCCGGCACCGCACGCAGGAGGCCCCCGGCGCCGCACGGCGCCGGGGGCCTCCTGCGCGCCCGGGCCGCGGCACCACCCGCGCGGCCCCTGCGACGGCCCCGGCGACGGTCCGGCGCGGTGCTCAGGCGCGGCGGACCCGCGGGGCGCGCACCGCGTCCAGCACGAGCAGCAGCACCGCGAGCCACACGAAGCAGAAGCTGACCCAGCGCTCCACGGGCATCTGCTCGCCGAACACGAGCACGGCCAGCAGGAACTGCCCGATGGGCGCCACGTACTGGATCATGCCCACGGTGCTCAGCGGCAGGCGGGTCGCGGCGACCCCGAACAGGATCAGCGGGACGGCCGTGATCACGCCCGCGGACAGCATCAGCAGGAGGTGCCCCGTGCCCTCGGTGCCCAGCGTCAGCCCGCCGGCAGCCCCGAGCATCCCCACGACCAGCGCGGCCAGCGGGGTCAGCGCCAGCGTCTCGACGGTCAGGGTCACGATGGCGGGGTAGGACCCGCCCATCCGGTTCTTCACCAGGCCGTAGAAGCCGAAGGAGAAGGCCAGGCCCAGCGACAGCCACGGCACCCGCCCGTAGAAGACGGCCATGACCACGACCGCGACGAATCCGATGCCCACGGCCGTCCACTGCAGGGTCCGCATCCGCTCCCGCAGCACCACCACGCCGAGCAGGATGGCCACGAGCGGGTTGATGAAGTAGCCGAGGGACGCCTCCAGGGTGTTCCCGGTGGTCGTCGCGACCGTGTAGAGCAGCCAGTTGACCCCGATCAGGAGGCCGGCCACGGCCAGGGCCCCGAGGGTGCGCGGGGAGCGCAGCGCCCGGCCCAGCGGGGGCAGCTGACCGGTGAGCGCCAGCAGCAGCAGGCAGAAGGCCAGGGAGAACAGCACGCGCAGCGCGACGATCTCCACGGGCGTGGCCGGCTCCAGCGCCACGAAGTACAGCGGCAGCAGGCCCCAGACCCCGTAGGCGGCGAACCCGGACAGCACCCCGGCCCGGGTCCTCGACTGCTCGTCGGGATCCGGGCCGGGCGCGGTGTTGTATGCGGTCACGCTCGAGGGTACCGCCGGGGCTCAGAGGCCGAAGAATCGGCTGAAGAAGCCCTTCTTCCGCTCGCCCTGCTCCTCCTCGGCGGTCTCCTCGCCCTCCACCACGGGCTCCGCCGTGGCGCTGCCCGGGACGCCGGGGCCGGCCACGACCTCGCGCTCGGCCTCGGGCTCCGCGACGGGCTCCCGGCGCTGCGCGGCCGCGGGCTCGGGCGCCTCCTCGGTGCCCGGCCGGACCGGCTCGGGGCCGGGCACCACCGTGGTGCTCACCCGGCCCGGGCGCACGTCCCGGTCGGAGGGCTCCTGGTCGAAGGGCAGGTCGGCGGCATCCGCGTGCGCGGCGACCGGCTCCTCGGCCTCCCGCGGCTCCTCGACGGGCTCCTCGACCGGCTCGGGGCGCTCCTGCGCGTGCTCCGTCCCGACGAACTCGGGCACCTCGAGGGGCTCGGGCTGCTCCTGCGGGAGCTCCGCGGGGACCGGGGTCTCCTCGGGCGCCGCGGCCGGTCGCGGCTCGGCCTCCTGCCGGGCGGCCGTGGCCTCGGCGGCGGCGCGGTCCTCGCGCAGCGTGGCGGCGCGGGCCCGGGCGTCGGCCGCCAGGTCCGCGAGGATCTCGGGGCCCACGGCCGGCTCCGCGGGCTCGACCCCGGAGATCTGGTGGTCGTCGAACCAGAACCGCTGGGCACCGTCCCGGACGGTGACCACGCACGTGGCCTCGGTGTCCCACTCGACGTGCGCGCCGCGCAGCTTGGCGTAGGAGTCGACGGCGAGGTTGTGGTCCACCGCGGTGTCCGTGGTCAGCGCCTCGGCGATGACCCGCATCATCCGCTCCACGGTGAGCTCGGGCAGCTCGAACTCCGGCCCGTCCAGCAGCAGCCACGCCGTGACGCCGCCGCCCGCGCCCGCGGGGTAGTGCGCGTACACGCCCGTGACCGCCTTGGCCGCCAGGGTCAGCCGGCGGGCCAGGCCCTCCGCCACGGGCAGCTCGTCGGTGGACAGCTCGTCCACGCCCAGCCGCTCCCCGGCCTCGCGGGCCTGCACCGCGGCGGAGACGACCTCGGCCGGGAAGTGGCCGAGCTCCTGCCAGGACCAGATCCAGGTCCCGCGGGAGGCGGACTCGGTGCCCAGCAGGTAGGGGGTCAGGGTCACGGGGGGCTCGGTCTGCAGGGTGAACGCCGGCGCGGAGAAGTCGACGTCCCACCCGGCGCCCTGGGTCAGCTCGGCCAGCCGGGCCTGGTACTCGGTGGAGATGAAGATCGACTCGTCGATCAGGTCCTGCAGCGTTTTCGTCATGCGTCCAGGCTAGCAACCCTCACGGGTGCAGGAGCGTCACGGTGGGCGCCGCCCGGTGGGTCGGCACCGCCCCGGCGGCCGCCCCGTCCCCGGGCGGCCGGGGACCGCTTGGGTAGGGTGGGAGCGAGGCCCCCGGGGCTCGGCGACGCCGCGTCGGGCCCTGCGCCCGTCCCGTGACCACCACGATCCGAGCAGGCCCCCTCGCGGGCCGGGAACGAGCCACCGCATGAGCGAGACCCCCGCCACCCCGACCCCCGGACCCGCACGGCAGGAGCTGCTGAACACCATCGGCTCGTGGGTGCTCTCCGTGCTGCGCGCGGAGCCGGGCTGGGACCGGATGGTCGTGGACTTGAAGGTCCAGGGGGGACGGGTGCACCTGCGCGTGCGCGAGCAGCGGGGCCAGGAGGTGGTGCCCGGCACCGCCGGTCCCATCAAGGAGGACAGCGCCGTCATCCCCGCCGTCGAGCAGCTGCGCGAGAGCGTCCACGTCCCGGGGCGCGGGACGTGGTTCACCGCCACGGTCGTGATCCTCGCCGAGGGCTGGCCCGAGCCGACCCACCGGATCGGGGGGACCTACGACCTCGACGGCGAGCCCCGCCAGTGGGGGACCGAGGGCCCCTTCACGGGCCAGGACGTCCTGGCGCACCTCGAGCGCTTCCCCCGCACCCGCGCCCGGATCCCGGCGTGGGCCGCCGAGCTCGCCGCGCGGGACGGCGTCGAGCTGCCCGTCCTCCCGGCGGACGCCGAGCAGCAGGACGACACCGGAGGCGTCGTCCACCCCCTGGTCCGGGCGGCCGTCGACCGGTTCGCGAGCGCCCCCGACAACACGGCCATGATCGAGGTGCTCCGTCAGTGCATGGCGGGCTCCCTGCTGCTGGACGTCACCGCGAGCGACCTCGTGGAAGGCCCGGACGGGCAGGCCGTGGGGCCGGAGTCGACCCTGCGCGTCCAGACGCTGGGGGAGCCCGACGGCACGCGCTCGCTGGCCGTGTACACGTCGGCGGCCGAGGCCCAGGCCATGTTCGACCGCCACCACCCGGACGGCGGGAGACCGGTGCTGCTGCGCGAGTCCGCCGTCAAGGTGCTGAAGATGCTCGCGGACGACCCGCAGTACGACCACCTGGTCATCGACCCGGCCCGGCAGGGCTGCCGGATCGGCCGTCCCCAGGTGGAGTGGGCCATGCGGGCCCCGCGCAACGACGCCGTGAAGACCGCCATGCTGGAGAACAACATGTCCCAGCTGCTCGCCGGGCTCCTGGCCCCGGAGGCGGTGCTGCTGCTCGGGGCCCGCGTGCAGGACGGACGGGCCGTGCCCGTCTACGCGAAGCCGCAGGAGGAGGGCGCCGCACCGGACACCCTGATGCTGTTCACGTCCGCGGCCGAGATCGCCGTGCTGGACAGCACGCTCGAGGTCCGCTCCGCGCCGGCCCGCCAGGCGCTGCGCTTCGCCCTCGACGCCGGGGCGCGGAAGGTCAGCATCAACGCGCACCCCCCGGTGGCCACGCTGACCGCCGAACAGCTCCGCGAGCTCCTGGCCCTCGTGGAGAAGGAGCAGGCCGGGCAGGAACGGGCGACGGAGGAGCAGGGGCCCGGGGCGCCCGGCGGGGCGGGCGCGCCGGGTCCGGCCGGGGCCTGAGCCCGGGACGGGCCGTTCAGCCCGCGGCGGGGGCGGGCCGCGGGGAGGCCGGTCCCGCCGCGAGGCAGTCGGCGCAGATGCCCTGGTAGACCACGTCGGCGGCGAGCAGCTGCATGCCGTGGTGCTCGGAGGGCGTGAGGCACGGGGTGTGGCCGACGGCGCAGTCGACGTCGGCGACCGTTCCGCAGCGCACGCAGTACGCGTGGTGGTGGTTGTCCCCGGTACGGGTCTCGTACAGGGCGGGCGACGCGGGCGGCTCGAACTTGCGGAGCATGCCCACGGCCGTGAGGTCGGAGAGGACCACGTAGACGGACTGGAGCGTGATCGCCGGCAGCGCCGTGCGGACCTCGGCGAGGACTTCCTCGGCGGTGGAGTGCGGGTGGCGGTCCACCGCGTCGAGGACGGCCAGCCGCTGCTTGGTGACGCGGCGGCCGTGGGAGCGCAGCAGGTCCGACCACGCGGCGGCCCGGGCGGCGTCCGGTGCGGGGCGATCCGTTGTCTGCATCCCTCCAGAGTAGCGTTATCACGATGGACTCACAATAGTGGGGCGGGCGTGCCCGGACGGCGTCCGCACCGGCCGATCGTCCGTGACGGTTCTGGTCGCGCGGCGTCGGCACGACCTTTCACCCGTCTCTGACCAGGGCTTACGATGTGCGCGGGGGACGGGGGTCCGGCGCTGTCGTCGAGGCGTGCGCGCCTGCGAGCCGGCCGGGACGATTCCGGAGCTCTTTCTTCGCTCTGTCCTCCCGATCGCCCGCGACCACCACGGAGTACAGACATGACGCGTCCTGCCCACGCCCGCTCGCACGGCCCCACCGGCGGATCGGGGACCTCCCGCGACGACGTCCTCCTCGACGCCGCCCACTCGGGGGACGCCGAGGCCTTCCGGGCGCTGCGGGAGCGGTACCACGGCACGGCCCTCGCCGTGGCGCGGTCGCGGACCGGCAGCGAGGAGGAGTCCGAGCGCCTCGCCGCGGCGGCCTTCGAGCGGATCGAGCGGATCGTCCGCGAGGGCGGCGGACCGCGCGCCTTCCTCGGCGCCTTCGTCGTGTGGATGGTCGGGCGGGAGGCCGACGGCGGCACGCGGCCGGTCGCGCTGCCGGACGACCCCTCCGACCCCGCTTCCCTGGTCCGGGTCTTCAGCGGTCTGCCCGCCGAGTGGCAGGGCTTCCTCTGGCGCACCGAGGTGCTGGGCCACAGCCCGCGCCGGGCCGCGGCGGCCCTGGGGCTCGGTGCGGTCGCGGCCGCCGGCCTGCACCGCGACATGGTCCGGGGGCTCCGCGGGCTCTACGCCCGGGCGGCGTCGGAGCGTGCGGCGGGGCAGGACTGCGCGGAGTTCTCCGGGGAGCTCGCCCACTTCGTCCGGGGCACCCGCGGGCAGCGGAGCCGGCACGACGTCAAGGCCCACCTGGACGGGTGCGCCCGCTGCACCGCCGAGTACCTGAGCCGTCAGGACGTCGGGACGGGCCTGCGCACGTGGACGCTGCCCGTGCTGGCCGGCCTGCCGCTGTGGGGCACCGAGGCCCTCGAGCTCGCCACCGTCGTCGCCGGGGCCGGGACCGGCGGTGCCGCGGCGGCAGCAGCCGGCACGGGCGCCGCCGGGATCGGTGCGCGGACCGCCGCCGTCGCCGGGACAGGTGCGGCCGGGGCGGGCACCGCCGCTGACCGTCCGGACGAGGCGGAGGGCACCTCTGCGTGGTCCGGCCGCAGGACGAAGGTCCTCCTCGGCGCCGGTGCCCTGGCGACCGCCGTGGCGGTCGCCGCGGTGGGCGTGTCCGGCGGCGGGGACCCGGTGCCCGCGGCGGGCGGCCTGGCCGCCGAGCAGGCGCCGCGCACCGCCGAGGACCTCGAGCGCTCGAGCGCGGAGGACTCCGCGGCCCGGGACGCACGGACCGACGACGAGGAGGCCGGTGACTCCGGGCCGGAGCGTGAACGGGGCTCGGTCGAGGCGGGGGAGCCCGGGGCCGGTCCGCTCGACGTCCCGGCCGGGGCGCCGGAGGCCGCCGCCCTGGTCGCCGTGGCCGACCGCGGGACCGGCGAGGCGGGCACCGTGGCCGGCCGCGGCACCGGCGCAGCGGGAGCCGCAGAGGCCGGCGGCGCCGAGGCGGCCACGGGCCCCTCGGCGGGGGACCGGGAGTCCCTGCCGGGAGCCGTCGGGGAGGGCTCGGCGCCCGGGCGCGACGGGGGCGGGGCCGCAGAGGCCCCGGCGTCCGGCGCCGCGGCCGCGGGCGGCTCCGCCCAGGACCCGGGCGCCCAGGACCCGGGTGCCCAGGACCGGGCCGCCGGGGACTCGGCCGCCGGGGGCTCTGCGGCCGGTGCGCCGTCGGCGCGCCGGACCGAGGCGCCCTCGGCCGCTCCCGCTCCGGCGCGGAAGGCGGCCGCGCCGGCGCCGGCCCCTTCGGTGAGCTCCCTGCCGAGCGCGAAGGCCAGCCCCGCGCCGCTCAGGGCTCCGGCGCCCCCGGCCCGGACGAGCGCGCCGCCGAGCGACCCGGCGCGCACGGGGACCGCTCCCCGGGCCGGGCGTCAGCACGCGCACGCGGAGACCGGCGCCCGCGGAGGGCGCCACGACGAGCGCCAGCAGTGGCACCGCGAGCGGAGCTGGGACGACGACCGGCGCGAGGGCCGGGGCAAGGCCGGGCGTCAGGGCCGGGACCAGCACCGGGAGCAGCACGGCCGGCCCGGTGGTCACGGCGGCTCCGACCGGGGAGAGGGCCGCTCGCACCGCTGAGCGCAGGTCCCCGCCGGCGCCCCGGCATCCTCCGGTGGTCAGTGTTACGAACGGGAACGGGTCGTGACGGGCCGCCGTGCCGCCCTCCGCCGCGGCGCTCTACCATGGGACCGGGGGACCGGGGGGTCCACAGTCAGGAACCGCGCGCCGTCGGCGTGCGCGTCGTCATCGTGATCGTCGGGGCCGCGGCCTCGCGGCGCCGCTCCCGGGTCGCCCGCACCGCAAGGTGACCGAGCGTTCCCGAGACCCACGGAGATCCCATGACGCGCACGACCGAGCCGCTCGCCCAGGGGCGCACGCCGCGCACCGACGAGGAGCTGCTCGCCGCGGTGCGGGCGCAGCGCCCCGACGCCTTCCCGGACCTCCGGGACCGGCACTGGCACACCGCCGTGGTCGTGGCCCGCCTCCACACACCGAGCCGCCAGGACGCGGAGCAGCTGGCGGGCACGGCCTTCGACCAGGTCCTCGCCGAGCTCGACGAGGGAGCCGGCGGCGAGGACGGGCCGGGCGTCTTCCTGCGGGCACGGCTGGTGGCCGTCGTCGGCCGGGCCGGCGTGGAGCAGGAGCACGCGGCCGAGAGCGTGACCAGCGTCTACCTCGGCCTCCCGGCGTCCTGGCAGGCCGTGCTGTGGCACCTCGAGATCGAGGCCCTCGAGCTCGAGCGGACGGCCGCGGTGCTCGGGCTGAGCCCGGCCGCCACCACCGCGCTGCACCTCGAGGCGCGCGCCGGGCTGCGGGCCGCCTACCGTCGGGCCCGGCAGGACCTCCCCGCTCTGCCCGGCTGTGCCGACTGCGCGGCCGATCTCGGCGCCTTCGCCGACGGCGGCCTGCCCGCCGAACGGGCGCAGGCCGTGCGGTCCCATCTCGAGGAGTGCCCTCGCTGCACCGCCGACCACCTCTATCTGCAGGACACCGAAGCGGGCCTGCGCGGCTGGCTGCTGCCCGTGCTCGCCGGCGTGCCGCTGTGGGACACCCGGACCGACGAGCTCGTGGAGCTGGTCCGGGCCGCGGGACGGATGAGCGCCGGACGCCTGGGCGCGGCTCCGGGCACCGACGTGGCCGGCGGAGCCCTCGCCGCCGTCCACGTCTCCCGGCGGGGCCGGAAGGTGCTGCTCGGGGCCGGCGCCCTGGCGGCCGCCGCGGCGCTCGCCGGAGTGGCCGCGACGGGCTCCGGCGGTCTCGGCGACGGGACGACGCAGGCCGCCGGGAGCGCCGGCGGCGCCGGCGCTCCCGGCGCCACAGCCTCCTCCGCGCCCGCCACGACCCCGGGGGCCGATGACGGCGCGGCCACCGCGGCCCGGGCCCCCGGTGCCGCGGTGCCGGGGCGTGCCGGCGGGATGCTGTCCCTGCCGACCGCCGAGCCGTCGCCCGGCCCCCTGACTGAGGCCGCGGCCGAGGCGCGAACCGCGCGCGCGAGCAGCGGCACGATCATCACGGCCGCCGCGGCGGCGGGACGGGCCTCCGGGGGCGGCCAGGACGGCGCCGACCCCGGCGCGCCGGCCGGCCCCGGCACGCAGGCGGAGCCCCGGACGCAGCGGAGCGCCCCGGACGACGGCCGTGCGCCGCGTCCCGCGGCGCCGGGCGCACAGCGCCCGGCGGCAGGGTCCCCGGGGACGGCGTCCTCGGACGGCGGCGGCACATCCGTTGCCGGAGGCGGGGCCGGCGCCCCGGTCCCGCCCCTGGACGCCGGCGGCTCCCCGGCCGGGGACCCTCCCCGGGAGCAGCCGCCGGCCCCAGGGACGCCTGCGCCCGAGGAGCCCGCGGCAGAGACTCCCGCGCCGGGGCCGGCGGGGCCCGGAACTCCGGCGACCGAGACTCCGGTGACCGAGGCTCCGGCTCCTGCGGACCCGGCGACCGGGGCCCCGGCTCCTGCCGACCCGGTGAGCGAGGCCCCTGCGACCGGGGTCCCGGCTCCCGTCGCCCCGGCGACCGGAGCGCCCGCGCCCGGCACCCCGGTGCCGGAGGCGCCCGGGTCCGAGGCTCCGGCCGCCCCGGCGACCGGTGCTCCGGCGACCGGAGCGCCCGCGCCCGGGACCACGACCCCGGCCACCGGGGCGACCGGAGCAGCCGACCCGGCGCCGGGCAGCTGATCGCGGACCGTTCCGGGACGGAGCACGAGGATGCCCCGGGCACGCTGGGAGATCCCTGCGCGTCCCCCGGGACGGGAAGACGGACGCCGCCGGCGAGGTTGTGCTCAGCGGAAGACCCACTCCCCCCTGACGAAGGAGCCGCAGCCGCGATGCACCACCACAACAACGGACTCAAGACCGTCCTGCTCCTCGGCGGCTTGTGGGCGGTGCTGCTGGCCATCGGCTGGTTCGTGGCGAGCGGTACGGGCAGCAGCGTCTTCATCTGGGTCTTCGCCCTGATCGGCCTGGCGTCCACGGCGTACAGCTACTGGAACAGCGACAAGCTCGCACTGCGCTCCATGCGGGCCATCCCGGTCACCGAGCAGCAGGCGCCGGGGTACTACCGCATCGTGCGGGAGCTGTCGCAGCGGGCGAACCAGCCGATGCCCCGCTTGTTCATCGCGCCGACGATGAGCCCCAACGCCTTCGCCACCGGGCGGAACCCGGAGAACTCCGCGGTCTGCGTGACGGAGGGCATCCTCCAGATGCTCGACGAGCGCGAGCTGCGGGGCGTGCTCGGCCACGAGCTGATGCACGTCTACAACCGGGACATCCTCACGTCCTCGATCGCCGCCGCCGTGGCCGGCATCATCACCTCGGCCGCGCAGTTCCTCCAGTTCACGGCCATCTTCGGCGGCGGCCGGGACGGCGACCGCGGCAACCCCCTCGTCGGGCTGCTCCTGGCCTTCCTGGCGCCCCTCGCCGCGACCGTCATCCAGCTCGCGGTCTCGCGCACCCGCGAGTACGACGCCGACGAGGACGGTGCGCAGCTCACGGGGGACCCGCTGGCCCTGGCCTCCGCCCTGCGGAAGATCGAGATGGGCACGAACGCCCGGCCGCTGGACCCCGCCGACCAGAAGCTCGTCAACACCTCGCACCTGATGATCGCCAACCCGTTCCGGGGCGGCGCGGCGAGCCTGTTCCGCACCCACCCGCCGACCGCGGACCGGGTGGCACGGCTCGAGGGCATGGCCGGGATCGGCCGCCGCTGACCGCGCCCCGCGGGGCCGCCCGGCATGGGGTGATCGACCCATGCCGGGCGGCCGGCCCCTGCGGCATCCTCTCGATGCGGCCCGGACCGCCGGCTTCCTAGCCTGGTGCTGTCCCAGCAGGTCCACGGAGGTCCCGGTCATGAACACCCAGCACATCGAAACGCTCATCATCGGCGCCGGCCAGGCCGGCCTCGCCACGGGGAGCTCCTTGCAGCGGCTCGGCCGGCCGTTCCTGATCGTGGACGCCGAGGGCCGGGTGGGGGACCACTGGCGGAACCAGTGGGACAGCCTCCGGCTCTACACCCCGGCCAAGTACGACGGACTGCCCGGCCTGCCCTTCCCGCAGGAGCCCTGGTCCTATCCGGGCAAGGACGATGTCGCCGCCTACCTCGAGAGCTTCACCCTCCACAAGGACCTGCCCGTGCGCACGAGCACCACCGTCGACGCCGTACGGGCCCGCCCGGGCGGTGGCCACGCGGTGGACCTGGGCGCGGACACGATCACCTGTGACAACGTGGTCGTGGCGACAGGCACGTTCGGCCGCACTCCGTACGTCCCGTCCGTCGCCGCTGACCTGGACCCCTCGATCACCCAGCTGCACTCGAGCGCGTACCGCCGGCCCGATCAGCTGAGGCCCGGGAGGGTGCTCGTGGTCGGCGCCTCCCACTCGGGCACGGACATCGCGTACGAGCTCGCGCTCACCCACGAGACCGTCCTCTGCGGCCGCGACCCGGGCCAGTTCCCCGTGCGCTTCGACTCCCGCCGGATCCGCACGGTCTTCCCGGTGCTGATGTTCGCGTGGCGGCACGTGCTCACCCGCCGCACGCCGATCGGGCGCAAGGTGATGGCGCACGCACGGTTCCACGGGGCCCCGATGCTGCGGGTGAAGCGGGAGGACCTGCGGGAGCGCGGGGTGGAACGGCTCACGGAGCGGGTCACCGGGGTCGCGGACGGCCTGCCCGTGGTGGGGGACCGGCGGGTGGACGTGCAGAACGTGGTCTGGTGCACCGGCTTCGGGCAGCGGTTCGGCTGGATCCACCTGGACGTGTTCCAGGAGGACGGATGGCCCCGGGAGTTCCGCGGAGTCGTGGAGGACGCCCCGGGCCTGTACTTCTGCGGGCTGAGCTTCCAGTACTCCTTCAGCTCCATGCTCCTGCCCGGGATCGGCCGGGACGCGGAGCACGTCGCCCGGCACATCGCGCGGAGGGCGTCCCGCCACCAGGAGCGGCCCTCGTCCGGCCACCCGCGCGCGCTATCCTCGAGGAGCGGGGGAGGTGCACATGGGAGTCCTCGAGGATCTCGCCAGAGCACGGCAGGCGTTCGAGCGCCGCGAATGGGTGACGGCCTATGACGCGCTCTCCGGCGCCGAGGACGCGTCCGTGCCCGCCCAGGACTTCGCCCGGCTCGCCACGACGGCCCACCTCCTCGGCCGGCGGAACGACTGCATCCAGGCCCTGCAGCGGGCCTACACCGCGCACGCGGCCGCCGGTGAGACGCCGGCGGCCGTCCGGTGCGCCGTCCGGCTGGCGACGGTGCTGCTCACCAGCGGTGAGGGCGCCGTCGCCGGCGGATGGGTGGCGCGGGCCCAGCGCATGCTCGCGGGCGTGGACGGCGACCTGGTCGAGCGGGGCCACGTCCTCGTCCCCGTGCTGCTCCGGCACATCGTCGCCCGGGAGTACGAACAGGCGCACCGGCTGGCGCTGGAGATCACCGACTACGGCCGCCGGTTCGACGACGCGGACCTGCTGGCCACTGGTCTCAACGCCCAGGGGCGGCTGCTGCTGTACTCCGGGCACGTCCCGGAGGGGCTCGCCCTGCTCGACGAGGCGATGATCGGCATCTCCACCGGGGACGTCTCCCCGGTCGTGGCGGGGGAGACGTACTGCTCGCTCGTCGAGGCGTGTCAGGAGGTCTCCGACTTCGGCCGGGCCGCCGAGTGGACCGCCGCGCTGACGGCCTGGATCGAGGGCCAGCCCGGTCTCGTGGCGTTCACCGGTCAGTGCGCGGTCCACCGGGGCCAGATCATGCGTCTGCGGGGCGCCTTCCGCGAGGCCGTCGAGGAGTTCGAGCTGGCCGTGGAGCGCTACGAGCGGGCCGGGACCCCGGCCCCGGCCGGACTCGCCATGGCCGAGTGCGGCGGCGTGCTGTGCCTGCTCGGCGACCTGACGGGCGCCCACGACGCCTACGAACGGGCCATCGGCTTCGGGCACGAGCCGCAGCCTGGGCTGGCCCTGCTGTGGCTGGCCCGGGGCCGCACCGCCGACGCCCTGGCGGCGATCCGGCGGCTGCTCGCCGAGCCGCGCGATCCCGTGCACCGCTCCCAGCTGCTGCCGGCCGCCGTCGAGATCCTGGTGGGCACCGGGCTCGTCGAGGAGGCGGACGCGGTGAGCGAGGAGCTGGCGTCCGTCGCGGCGTCCTTCGGCTGTCCCGGCCTCAGCGCGATGGCCCACCACGCCCGGGGCAGCGTGCTGCTGGCAGCAGAGCAGCCGGGCACCGCGCTGGCCGAGCTGCGCGAGGCGGAGCACGCCTGGCACCGGCTCGAGGCCCCGTACGAGATCGCTCGCTGCCGCCTGCTCATCGGCGGCGCCCTGCGCGCGCTCGGGGACGAGCCCTCGGCGCACGCCGAGCTGGCCGCGGCGCGGCGTGCGTTCCACGAGCTCGGCACGCCGGCGGGGGAGGCCGAGGCGCGGCGGCTGCTCGGTCCGGGCGCGCCGCGCGGCCTCACGGACCGGGAGGTCGAGGTCCTGCGGCTGGTGGCGACCGGCCGGACCAATCCGGAGATCGCCGCGGAGCTGTTCCTGAGCGAGAAGACGGTCTCCCGCCACCTGTCCAACATCTTCACCAAGCTCGACGTGCCCACGCGCACCGCGGCCGCCGCCTTCGCGTACGAGCACGGGCTCGTCCGAGCCGCGTCGCGGGGACCGGTGCACCGCCGGGGCGTGCCGGCGGAGCGGGCCGAGGAGTCCGGCGGACCCGGGGCGTCCCCGTCCGTGCCGGGGTGAACGGACCGGCACCACCGGGTGAACCCCCGGTGAACGGGTAACGTAACGGTACTAGTCGTCAACGGGCCCGAGAACGGGCGGGATGTCAAGGGTGTTCGGCGAGCACGCGCGCATCCGGAACGCGAGGTGTTGCCATGTCCGGCCGGACTCTTCAGCTGATCCGACGGGTCGGCGTCGCCGCGGGGCGCCTCCTGGTCTACGTCCTGATCTGGGCGGGACTCGCGCTGCTGATCGCCGCCGCCGGCATCCGGTTCTTCTGGGGCGAGATCTCCGTGGGCCAGATGCTCCTGAACCTCGTCTCCGTGGAGATCGACGGCGGGGGCGGACCCATCGTCTGGATCGGCATCCTGGGGGTCGGTGTCCTGCCCCTGCTCATCACCGCCGGGATTGCCCTGTGGCAGCACGCCCGGCGCCGGCGACGCCGCGTCGGCGGTGACCGGCGTCCGCGCCGCTCGCGGTGGGCCGTGCGCACCGTCTCCACCGTCCTGGTCGCCGCGGTGGTCGTCGGCGGCACCACGGCGTTCGCCACCACGGTGGGCGTGGCGGACTACATCAGGGCCGGGAACTCCGAGTACGACCTCGGCGACC
Organism: Kocuria sp. CH-021; assembly: GCF_049716185.1. Taxonomy (NCBI): domain Bacteria; kingdom Bacillati; phylum Actinomycetota; class Actinomycetes; order Micrococcales; family Micrococcaceae; genus Kocuria; species Kocuria sp. CH-021. The sequence continues at coordinate 194,604 of NZ_JBNAFK010000001.1, forward strand.
ACTACGTGGAGCCGACCGTCACCGGTGACGAGCAGAAGCGGAACCTGGTGCTGATCTACCTCGAGTCCGGCGAGGCCACTCTCGCGAACGACGAGCTCTTCGAGAAGGACGCGTTCGCCCCGCTGAAGGCGGTCACCCGGGCCTCGGACGGGTGGCAGAGCGTGGAGGACTTCCAGCAGTACGAGGGCGGAGGCTGGACCATGGCCGGTCTCACCTCGACACAGTGCGGCGTCCCGCTGAAGGGCATCGGCTCCGCCGCCGGCAGCGGCGCCCTCAACGATCTCGGCGGCGACGTCGACACCTACCTGCGGGGAATTCCCTGCCTGGGCGACGTCCTGGAGGAGCACGGCTACACCAGCGTCTTCCTGGGCGGCGCCAACGCCTCCTTCGCCGCGAAGGACGCCTTCCTGCGCACCCACGGCTACTCGGAGATCAAGGACCTCTCCGACTGGCGCGCCGCCGGCGAGCCGGAGCGGAACTTCCGCGGCGACTGGGGCCTGAGCGACGGACGCCTCATGGCCCACGCCGCGGACGAGATCGACGCGCTGCACGCCGAGGCGGAGCGGACCGGCCGGCCGTTCAACCTCTCCGTGCTGACGCTGGACACCCACGAGCCGGTGCACGTCTACGACTACTGCGACGTGGACACCTGGGACGAGGTCACCTCCGTGTTCGCCTGCTCCATGGCCCAGGTCGCCGGTTTCGTGGACCACATGGAGGAGAAGGGCTATCTCGAGGACACCGCCGTGGTGATCATGGGCGACCACCTCAAGCACATGAGCGCCGGGGACGCCTTCCACGAGCAGCTGGACCACCACGGCAACCGCACCATCTTCAACCGGGTCCGGGTTCCGGGCGCGGACGCGAGCAGCACGCTGCGCCCCCGGGCGGACCAGCTGAACATGTACGCCACGATCCTCGAGGCCGCCGGCCTGACCCTGGCGGACCACGAGGCCGGGCTGGGCGTGTCCGCCTTCACGTCGGAGATCCCGGAGGGCTCGGCGCAGGCGCTGGAGCCGGACGCCTACGCCGAGCTGCTGGACTCGCGGTCCTCCCGGTTCTACGCGGGGGCCTGGGTCGGCGAGGTCGCCGCCCCGTAGCACCGTCCGGTCCGCGCAGCCGTGGACTGTCCGGCGGGGCGGGTCAGCGGTAGTTGATGAACTGCAGGTCCACCTCGAGCTCCGAGCCCTTGAGGAGCGTGATGACGTCCTGCAGGTCGTCGCGGGACTTCGAGGACACCCGGAGCTCGTCGCCCTGGATGGTGGCCTTCACGCCCTTGGGGCCCTCGTCGCGGATGAGCTTGGTGATCTTCTTCGCCTGGTCCTGGACGATGCCCTCCTTGACGGAGGCCTCGATCCGGTACTCCTTGCCGGAGGCGAAGGGCTCCCCGGCGTCGAGGGACTTCAGGGAGATGCCGCGCTTGACCAGCTTCGACTGGAAGACGTCGAGGACCGCGTTGACGCGCTCCTCGGAGTTCGCCTTCATGAGGATCTTCTCGCCGGAGAAGTCGATCTCGGCGCCCACGCCCTTGAAGTCGTAGCGCTGCGCGATCTCCTTCTGGGCCTGGTTCAGGGCGTTGGACACCTCCTGCTTGTCGACCTTGCTGACGACGTCGAACGAGGAATCGCTGGCCATGCTGTCTCCTGTGCTGTGGCGGTGGACGGGCGGGGTGCGCGGCCCGTGGGACTGTGCTCCAGCCTACCGGGCGGCCCCGTCACCGTTTCGTGACCTGCGCCCAAGGAACCGTTCAGGTCGGTCTCCCAGGATGGCGGCATGAGCACACCTCTGGGCCACGACGACGTGGCGCCGGCCCCGGGCCGGTCCCGGCGCGGCGGTGCCGTGGCGGCCACGGCACTGGCTGCGGTCCTGCTGATGGGCATCGGGCTGGGCCCGGCGGCGGCCGGCGGTGAGGCGGAGCCCCCGCTGCGCCCCGGCTCGGGGGTCGCGGCGCCGGAGCGGATCGACTTCGAGACGGCGCAGCGGCTGCTCGGCGTCGCCCAGGACCTCGCGGAGGCCGTGACCCACGGAGAGATCACCACCGAGCAGGCCGAGAAGTTCCTCCGGCAGGTCTGCCAGCGGCTCGCGTCCTGACCCGGTCCCGGCAATTTCGCATCGCGGCGGATGTTCTGTACTGTTGAAGTGCTCCCGCACGCGGGGGCAGCCACCACCGGTCCGGACGGGCCGGCGGCAGCACCCCGGCAGATTACCCGAGCGGCCAAAGGGGGCTGACTGTAAATCAGCTGGCAATGCCTACGGGGGTTCGAATCCCTCATCTGCCACGAGCGTCACGACGAAGGCCCCGGTCCCCGGACCGGGGCCTTCGTCATGGCCGCCCGCGACCGGCGGAGCGGTCCCTCGCCGCCGGGACGCGGGACGCCGTTGCAGTCGCCGCGGGCACCACGGGGCCCGGGCCGCCTTCCCGCCGAGAGAACCGCGTGTCGGCCCGACTTCCCGGCTCCGGCCCCCCAATGCGGGGACACACGGAAGAGGTCGGCGCGCCGTTCCAACCTTAACAATTGCTAAGAACATGAATATCCTTGTAGCTTGAGGCGACAGCATCATCCGGCCACGTGCCAGCACACCCCGAGCCGGCACGTCGGGACCCCCTACACCGGATGACGAGCAGCACGACCCACCCCGCAGCGCTCCCCCCGGTGGACGACATCGAGGACGCCGGGACGGACCGTGCCGCCCGCTGGTACCCCAGGGGCAGGCCCGGGGTTCTGAATGACTTGAGGAGACAGACCGAAATGACTGCTGTGAAGAAGTGGGTGGCCGCGGGTTCGTCGGCTGCCGTCCTGGCCGGTGGCCTGTTCCTGGGCGCCCCCGCCGCCCACGCCGACACCTGCGTGGCCCCCGCCGCGAGCACCACGGTGAGCAACCTGGTCACCGCGGCCGACCACCTCTACGACACGGGCACGCACTTCAACTCGCTCGTCACGGACCCGGCGGTCCTGAGCCAGCTCCAGACCCAGCAGGCCGTGCTGGAGGACGCCATCGTCAACGACGCCACCATGGACCGCGCCCGGGCCGCCTGGACCGAGATCCTGCGCCTGCAGGAGTCCTACGCCGCGTCGACCGACGACCCCGCCGTGGACGAGGCCTACGCGGCCAGCTCCGCGGCCGCCGCCGGCTTCCAGGCCGCCGCCACGGAGGCCCGCGCGGAGGGCGAAGTCTTCATGGAGGACGGCGCCGACCTCGTGGCGCTGTTCCAGAACAACTGCGAGGTCCTGGGCACCGGGACCGGCGGGGACGGGACCGGCTCCGGCGACTGGAGCGACTCGGAGGACTGGACCGGCACCGGCGCCGACTCCGGCGTGAACCAGGGCATCAACATGCAGACCGCCGAGGAGGGCGGGCTCAGCACGGGTGTGCTGGCCGGCCTGCTGGCCGCCGGCGCTGCCGTGTCCGGGGCCGTGGCCTTCCGGATGCGCCGCGGGCGCGCCTGACCGACCACCGCTGACCGCCCTGGTGCCGCGCTCGCGCGGCACCAGGGCGCCGTCACATCCCGCACCGACTCCTCGAGGACCGCAGATGCACGCACCCGGGCCGAAGGCCGCTCCGCGCCGTGGCGCGGGCACGCGCTGGGCCGCCGCCGGCGGTCTCGGGGCCGTGGTCGCCCTGTCCGCGGTGCTGCTGACGGACCTGTGGGGGGCGGAGGGCCACGAGGCCGGCACGCCGGCCGCGACGGCGACCACCCCGGCGGCGACCGCTCCGGCGGCGCCCGGCACCGGGACGGCGGCGCCCGCGCCGTCCCCCGCGGCCACCGCCGACCGGCCGGCGGCCGCGGCTCCCGTGCGGCTGGCGGTCGAGGACGCCCAGTTCGACGTGACCGTCCTGCCGCTGACGCCCAGCGAGCAGGAGCTGGCCTCCGAGCTGCTGGTCCCGCCGGACACCCTGGACGGCTACTGGCTCACCCCCTACGGCATGCCGGGCGAGGGCTCGGAGAACACCACGTACATCACCGGCCACAGCTGGGAGGACCGGGACGCCCCCTTCAACCGGCTGAGCGACCCCGGCCTGGTGGGCAGCGAGATCGTGCTGGAGACCGGGACCGGGACCCTGGAGTACGTGGTGGACTCCGTGGTCACCCACGACAAGAACACCTTGAAGGACAGCGACATCTGGCGGATCGTGCCGGACCGGCTGGTCATCGTCAGCTGCTACACCGAGGACCTGTGGGGCAAGAACGTCGTGCTCACGGCGTCCCCCGCACAGGGCTGAGGCCCGCCGCAGGTCTCAGCCCAGGACGGCGCGCACCCGGGGCGCCACCTCGGCGCCGAGGAGCGTGATCGACTCCAGCGCCAGGTGGTGCGGGAGCCCGCCGGCGTCCATCCGCAGCAGCAGGCGCTCGTGGCCGATCGCGCGCTGCTGCGCCACGATCTTGGTGACGACCTCGTCCACGTCCCCCACCACGAGGGTTCCCGCGGGGCCGCACTCCCGGTCGTACTCCTCCCGGCTCCAGCGGGGATCGTCCGGGCGGACCGGTCCGTGACTGCGGGCTCCCGCGGCGAAGCAGGGGTGGCTGAGCTCCCGGGCCTGCGCCGGGGTGCGCGCCACGAAGCCCGGCACGCTGAGGCTCACGGGGGTCCGGACGTCCCGGCCGGACTCCTCGAGGGCCCGCCGGAAGGCGGCGACGACGGGCACGGCCCCGGCGAACGGGCCGTGCGTGCGCAGCAGGGCGAGGGGCAGTCCCAGGGCCGCGGCGCGGGCCACGGAGGCCGGTGTGCCGGTGGTGCCCAGCCAGATCGGCAGGCACGGCTGCAGCGGGCGGGGCCTGAGGTCGAGGTCCACGCCGTGCTGGGGGAGCGGGCCGGCCAGGGTCACGGGGTCCGTCTCGCGCACCCGGAGCAGCTGGCGCAGCTTCTCCTCGAACACGGTGTCGTGGTCATCCTGCGCCAGACCCAGGGCCTGCCGCACGGCCCGGGAGGCGCCGCGGCCCACGATCAGCTCCGCCCGGCCGCCCGAGATGTTGTCCAGCATGGCGATCTGCTCGTAGAGCCGGACGGGGTCCCCGGCCGTGAGCACGGAGACGGCGGTGGTGAGCCGCAGGAGGTGGGTGCGGCCGGCGATCGCGGACAGCAGCACCACGGGGGAGGCGGCCACCACGTCCGTGCCGTGGTTCTCCCCGACGCCCATCACGGTGAGCCCGGCGCGCTCCGCGGCCTCGGCCTGCTCGATGAGGTCCCGCAGGCGCTGACGGCTGTCGGGGCGGGCGCCCGTGACGGGGTCCGGGACCACCTCGCCCAGGGAGAAGATGCCGATCTCGAAGTTCATGGCGCACCTCGGCGTGCACGGGGCGTGCCTCCGGTCCGGAAGCCCGGCCCGGGAGACCGGACCGGACGTCCAGTCTAGTGCGGGTGCGCGGGCCCGGTCTTGAGCCGGCAGTGAAATCCTGTGCCCCCGGGCGGCCCGGCCTCTACGCTGGAGGGCATGGCTACCGTTGACATCACCCAGGACACCCTGGGCCAGACCATTGCCGAGAACGACATCGTCCTGCTCGACTGGTGGGCCGAGTGGTGCGGGCCCTGCAAGCAGTTCGCGCCGACCTACGAGGCCGCCTCCGAGAAGCACGAGGACATCGTCTTCGGGAAGGTCGACACGGAGGAGCAGCAGATGCTCGCCGCGTCGGCCCAGATCTCGTCGATCCCCACCCTCATGGCCTTCCGCGAGGGCATCCTCGTGTTCTCCCAGCCGGGCGCCCTGCCCGCGTCCGCCCTCGACCAGGTCATCGACGCCGTCAAGGGCCTCGACATGGAAGAGGTCCGCGCCGAGGTCGCCAAGCAGTCCCAGGACGCGCCCAACGCCTGACCCACCGCACCCGCACGACCGCGCCGGGCCCCGCCTCCTCGGAGGCGGGGCCCGGCGCGGTCGTGTCGGACCGGAGCGGCTCAGGCGACGCCGGCGACGCCGAACAGCGAGCCGAGCGCGAAGGTCGCCAGGAGGGCCAGCGCCCCGCCCACCACCACGCGCACCACCGCGCGGCCCCGCTGCGGGGTGTCCCCGAGACGGGCCCCCAGCCAGCCGGTGAGCGCGAGCGCCGCGAGCACGGCGACGAAGGTCACGGGGATCCGCCAGGCCTCGGGCGGCAGCAGGATCGCGAGCATCGGCAGCAGCGCGCCGACGAGGAAGGCCAGCGCGGAGGCGACCGCCGCGCCCCACGGGCTGACGATGTCCTCCTCGTCGATGTTGAGCTCCGCGTCGAGGTGCGCGGCCAGGGCGTCGTGCTCGGTGAGCTCCACCGCCACCTGCCGGGCCGTCCCGGCGGAGAGACCCTTGGTCTCGTAGATCTCGGCGAGCTCCCGGAGCTCGGCCTCGGGCATGTCGATGAGCTCCTGCTTCTCCTTCTCGATGAGGGCCCGGTGGGAGTCCGCCTGGCTGGACACCGAGACGTACTCGCCCTGGGCCATCGACAGGGCCCCGCCGACCAGGGCGGCGCCCCCGGCCAGGAGGATCGCGCTGGAGTCCGTCGTGGCGCCGGCCACGCCGACCACCACTGCGGCAACGGAGACGATGCCGTCGTTGGCGCCCAGGACCCCGGCCCGCAGCTTGTTCATCCGCTCGGTGTAGCCCGCACCGTGCGGCTCCTCGATCACGTGTTCGGTCGTCATGACTCCATTCAACGCCCGCGGGCCCCGTCCTGCCAGGAAGGACAGGATGTCCTCACCGGCGCCGGTGGTCCTCCGGGTGCAGGCGCGGGGCGAAGGAGGGCTTGCGGAAGCCGGAGGCCCGCAGCAGGCGCACCACCCGCTGCCGGTCGCCCCGCCACGGCTCCAGCAGCTCGAGCATCCGGCGGTCGTCGCCGGGGCGCCGGTCGAAGAACCAGCACACCGTGTCCGCGAGGTGGAAGTCGAAGACGCTGACCGAGTCCGGGTCCCCGTGCGTGCACTGCACGATCTCCGCGACCGTCCACGGCCCGAGCCCGGGGATCGAGCGCAGCCCCCGGTGCAGCTCGGCGTCCAGCGGGGCCTGGCCCAGGCGCTCGAGCGCGGCGGCCCGTCCGGCCACGCGCCGCACGGTGGCGGCCCGGGCGCCGTCGACCCCCGCCCGGTGCCACTCCCACACGGGCACCCGGGCCCAGGCCTCGGCGGTCGGGGCGATCCGCATCCCCTCCGGCGCCGGCCCCGGCGCGGGCTCGCCGTGGCGCCGCACGAGCTGCCGGTGGGCGGCCACGGCCTCGCGCACGGTGACGCGCTGCTCCAGCACCGAGAGCACGGCGCGGTCCAGCACCCGGCCGGTGGCGGGCAGCCGCAGGCCCGGGTGGTGGTGCCGGGCGGCGACCAGCCGGTGCGGCAGGGCACGGAAGGCGTCCGAGGCCTCGAACCGGTCCCACGCGTCCTCGGACCCCGCCCAGCGCGGGGCCTCGCCGAGGAACTCCCCGGCCCCCGGGCCCCACGCGCGCACGAGCACGGGCCGCTGCAGGGGACGGCCGCCGCCGGTGCGGGAGAAGCGGGCCGTGACCGGGCCCGCCGCGGTCCGCGCGGTGACCCACACGACGTCGGGAGCCGCGACCCGGACCAGGGGATCGGCGCTGCCGCGGCTCAGCACGCCGAGCGTCTGGCCCAGGTGCAGGGCTCCCTCCGGGTCCCACACGAGCTCGGCGTCCGCCGGCAGGGCCGGGCGGCGGCCTGCGGACGGGGGAGCGGTGACGGACATGAGACCATGATGGCAGTCCTGTCCGACGGCGCCGCGCCGGTCCGGGCGGGCCGCCCAGCCACCGAGGAGGCCATGCCCGCCACCGCGCTCCGGCGTCCCGCAGTCCCCACTCCGCCGCCGGCCCCCCTGACCGGGCGGGCCCGACTGGTGCCGCTGGGCGTGGGACTCCTGGTGCTCGTCCTGTACCTGTGGTGGTCCCTGCTCCAGTGGCACCGGTGGGAGGTCCCGTCCTGGGACCTGGGCATCTTCACCCAGCTCGCCAAGTCCTACGCCGCCGGGGACGGCCCGCTCGTGCACATCAAGGGCCACGGCGCCAACCTGCTCGGCGACCACTTCCACCCGATCCTGGTGCTGCTGGGGCCGGTCTACGCCCTGTTCCCCTCCGCGCTGACCCTGCTCGTGGTCCAGGACCTGCTCGTGGCGGTCTCCGCGTGGGCGCTGACCCGGTTCGCCGTGCGGGCCCTGGGCGCGGCCCCCGGTGCGGCCCTGGGCCTGGCCTACGGGCTGAGCTTCGGTCTCCAGGCCGCCGTCGCGGTTCAGTTCCACGAGGTGGCCTTCGCGCTGCCGCTGCTGGTCCTCTCCCTCGGGTCCCTGGTCGAGCGGCGGTGGACCGCGGCCGCGCTGTGGGCCGCGCCGGTCGCGTTCGTCAAGGAGGACCTGGGCGTCACGGTCGCGGTCCTCGGCCTGGTGCTCGCCGGGCGCGCGCACCGCGAGGCGGGCGGGGACCGCCGCCCGGTGCTGCTCGGGCTCGGGCTCGCCGGGTGGGGCGCGGCCTGGTCCGCGCTCGCCGTGACCGTGGTGCTGCCCGCCCTCAGCCCGGACGGGCGGTTCGCGTACGCGGACCGGCTGGACCTCGCGGCGGCGGCCGCCGACCCCGTCGGGGCGCTCGTCTCCCTCGTGGTGCCGGGCCAGAAGGCGCTCACCTGGCTGACCGTGCTGGCCGTGGGCGCGGTGGTGGTGGTGCGCTCGCCGCTGGCGCTCGTGGCGCTGCCCACGCTGGTCTGGCGGATGCTCTCGCCCAACCATGGCTACTGGGGCACGGGGTGGCACTACAGCGCCGTGCTCATGCCCATCGTGCTCGTCGCGCTGCTCGACGCGGTGCTGCGCCTGCGCGGCGGACGGCTCCGGCGGCTCGGCCGGGCCGCGCCGGCACTGGCGCTCGTCGTCGCGCTCCTGCTGGTCCCGGGACGCCCGCTGGCCGACCTCGTGGACCCCGCCGCCTACCGGCCGGACCCCCGGGCGGAGGCCAAGGCGGCCGTCGTCGCGGCCGTCCCCGAGGGGGCGAGCGTGGCCACCGACCTGACCCTGCTGCACCACCTCGTGCCCCGCGCCCAGGTGCACTGGCTGGGCAACGCGGGCGATCCGGCCCCGGAGTACGTGGTGGTGGACCGGCTGGGCACCGCGTGGGGCGGGAACCCGCCGGGGGACGTGGCCGACTGGTCCCGGCAGCGCTACGGCGCCGGCTACGCGGTGGTGCGTGACGAGAAGCACCTCGTGGTGGTGCGCCGCCGGGACTGACCGCGCCGCCGGGTGCGCTAGACTGGTCGGACCGAATCCGGTCACTCCCTCACTTTCTCGTGCAACGCGGTGCCATGACGCGCACCGTGTTCGGCCGCGGCCCGCGCCGCGCCGTGTCCGACGCTCCCGTTCCGAACGGGGCTCCAAGTGGTTGGCAGGGACGTCCGGACACCACGACCGTGGCCGACGCCCCCGGACCTGCTCCCGGGCCGCCACCTGCACAGATACGAGGCACTTCTCCATGACCGTCGACACCCCCAGCACCTCCGGCACCGCCGAGGAGCACACCACCACCTTCGCCGAGCTCGGCATCGACTCCCGGGTGCTCGCCACCCTCGACGAGGTCGGCTACGAGAACCCCACGCCCATCCAGGCCGCCACCATCCCGGTGCTGCTGCAGGGCAAGGACGTGGTGGGCCTGGCCCAGACCGGTACCGGCAAGACCGCGGCCTTCGCCGTTCCCGCGCTGTCCCGGCTGGCCGAGCTCTCCGACGTGAACGGCGTCTCCCGGGACACCCAGGTCCTGGTGCTCGCCCCGACCCGCGAGCTGGCCCTCCAGGTCGGGGAGGCGTTCTCCTCCTACGCCACCCACCTCGAGGACTTCACCGTCCTGCCGGTCTACGGCGGCTCCCCCTACGGCCCGCAGCTGGCCGGGCTCCGTCGCGGCGCCCAGGTCGTGGTCGGCACGCCCGGCCGCGTGATCGACCACCTCAAGAAGGGGTCCCTGGACCTGTCCCACCTGCAGTACGTGGTCCTCGACGAGGCCGACGAGATGCTGCGCATGGGCTTCGCCGAGGACGTCGAGGAGATCCTCTCGCAGACCCCGGTCGAGAAGCAGGTCGCGCTGTTCTCCGCGACCATGCCCCCCGCCATCCGCAAGATCGCCAAGAAGTACCTGCGGGACCCGCAGGAGATCGCCGTCAAGGGCAAGACCACCACGGGCACCAACACCCGCCAGCGGTACCTGCAGGTCATGGGCTCGCACAAGATGGAGGCCATGACCCGGATCCTCGAGGTCGGGGACTACGACGGCGTCATCGTCTTCGTGCGGACCAAGGCCGCCACCGAGGAGGTCGCCGACCGGCTCAAGGCCCGCGGCTACGCGGCCGCCGCCATCAACGGCGACATCCCGCAGAACATGCGCGAGCGCACCGTCGAGGCCCTGCGCGAGGGCAAGATCGACGTCCTCGTGGCCACGGACGTCGCGGCCCGCGGGCTCGACGTCGAGCGGATCTCCCTCGTGGTCAACTACGACATCCCGCACGACACCGAGTCCTACGTGCACCGGATCGGCCGCACCGGCCGCGCCGGGCGCTCCGGCGAGGCGATCCTGTTCATGACGCCGCGGGAGAAGTACCTGCTGCGGGCCATCGAGAAGGCCACCCGCCAGCCGGTGGAGCTCATGCGCATGCCCTCCACGGAGGACGTGAACCAGACCCGCAAGGACAAGTTCGCCCAGCAGATCACGGACACCATCGAGTCCGAGGACCTCACGCAGTTCCGCGAGCTCGTCGAGCAGTACCAGGCCGAGCACGACGTCGACGCGGTGGAGATCGCCGCCGCGATCGCCGTGATGGCCCAGGACGGCCGGCCCTTCTTCGTGGAGGAGCTGCCCGAGCCGGTGCAGCGCACCCGCGACCGGGACCGTCCGGGACGGGACGGCGACGACCGCCCGCGCCGCGAGCCGCGCACCGAGAAGGGCATGGCCACCTACCGGATGTCCGTGGGGCACCGGCACCGCGTCTCACCGGGATCCGTGGTCGGGGCCCTGACCAACGAGGGCGGCCTGAGCGGCGAGCAGATCGGCGCGATCGACATCCGCTCGACCCACACCCTCGTGGGCCTGCCCGAGAACCTGCCCGCCTCGACGCTGGACCGGCTCTCCCGCACCCGGATCAACGGGGAGCTCATCCAGCTCGAGGCCGACCGCGGCCCCGGCGGCGGCGGCCGGTCCCGTCCGCGCAGCACCTCGTCCTCCTACCAGGACCGTCCCCGCCGCGGCGGCGGCGCCCGGGGCGACGACTCCCGCGGCGGCTACCAGGGCAAGAGGTCCGGTCCCTCCGCGGGGGACCGGGACGGCGACAGGCCGTTCCGCAAGCCGCGGCACAAGAAGTACTGAGCCCGGGGGCAGGACCCCCGCGCCGCAGGGAGGGGACGGGCCGCACGGCCCGTCCCCTCCCTGCGTCTGCCGCCCACGGACCGGCGACCGTCGCGCGGAGCCGTGCCGCGTCCAGGAGCTCCGGGCCCGGGTACGGCCCGCGCGGGGGCCGGAGCTGCCGGGGCCCCTCCCACGGGGCCCGGCGGACGGTGCGTCAGGGCTCGTCGGTGCCGTCCTCGTCCTCGCCGCCGTGCTGACCGCCCTCGGACCCGTCCTGCTCGTCGTGGTCGAGCAGGTCCGAGGCCTGCGGGATCCGCGGGGGTCTCCGGTCGTCGAGGAGTTCGTTGGCGGCGTGGGCGAGGAGGTCCCGCTGCAGGGCCGGCAGGGTGAGGGAGTGGTGCAGGAAGGCCTCGATCTCCAGCTCCCCGGCCTCACCGCCGATGCTGAAGTAGTGCACCCACAGCCGGCCCGGGTCGATCCCGGTCGCCTCGAGGGCCCGGCGCACCAGGTCTGCCTGGGCCCGTCCCGCAGCGTCGTCGTCCATCGCCGCCCGCTCCTCAGCGTGTGGGGTCAGTGGCCCGCTCCGCGATCCGGCGGGCGATCTGCGCCAGGGGCCGGCGCTGCTGCCGGGAGGCCTCGATCAGCAGGCGGCGGGCGGACTCGTGGTCGGTGGCATGGCGTTCCATCAGCATCCCGGTGGCGGTCTCCACCGCGGTCCGGTCGGCGAGGGCCTGCTGCATCGAGGCGCTGAGCCGCTGCGGGGCGTCGCTGCCCTGGGCCGCCCCCAGCAGGGTGCCGGCGGCGGAGGCCAGCAGCAGCAGCTGGTGCTCGGCCCGGTCGTCGAAGGCTCCAGCGGTGGTGGCGTAGATCTTCATCGCGCCCAGGCGGCGCTCCCGGTAGAGCACCGGGACGCTGAGCACCGAGGCGATCCCGGTCGCAGCCGCGGTCCGGGACCACTCCGGCCACCGGGCGTCGGTGGCGGTGTCCTCGAGGCGCTGGAGGGACTCGGTGGCCCAGGCGCTCAAGCACGGGCCCTCGCCGAGCTCGTACTGGGCGGCGTCGGCGGACTCCACCCGCGGGTCCGTGGCCGCGACCGACGTCCTGCGCCCGGTGTCGTCGAGCAGGGAGACCCCGGCCCCGGCGGCGGAGCCGATCAGGTCCTGGGCGGCACGGGCCAGCTGCGTCGCGGCGGCCTCGGCCGACTCCTGGCTCAGCAGCATTCCCTGGATGCGGGCGAAGACCGTGGTCAGGTCCGCGGTCGTGGCGGTGGTCGTGGGCTCCATCGGGACTCCCCGGTCGGTCGGGTGGACACGGGCCGGCACAGGACGCGACGGCCCGGGGAGGCCACCCCGTGCAGGGCGGCCGGCTGTCCTGGGCCACCTCTGGCTCCTCAGTTTACGCCGGGACGGCCCACCGCGCCGGACGTGGCCGCGGGCGCCCCGGAGAGCGGAGCCGCGGTGGCGCGGGGACGCGGTGCCCCGGGATCGCTCCCCACGGCCGGCAGCACGGCGAGGACGCCGAGGACTCCGGCCACGGTGAAGGCGAGGACCGGCGAGGTCGAGCTCAGCAGGACTCCCAGCAGCACCGAGCCGACCGCCTGACCGACGGCCAGGGCGATGAACAGCACGGCGGTGCCTTCGGCGGCGCGGTCGGGAACGAGCCGCGCCGCCCAGACGATGAGGACACCGCACACGGCGGTGTAGCCGGCGCCGAACACGGCCGCGGACACGTACGCGGCACCGGGGGCACCCGGTGCCGCGCCCAGGACGACGGTCGCGGCGGCCATGGCCACCGTGGTCAGGTTCCACGCGGTCCGCAGGGTCCAGGTCTGGACGATCCGCCCGGCCGCGGCGCCCAGCACGCCGAACGCGCCCAGGACCATCCAGGCGACAACGGAGTAGGTCTCCTCGCCCGCGCGGGAGTCGACCATGACCGTGCGGCCGAACGTCCAGATCGCGGCGCTCGAGGCCCCGGCCAGCGCCGCCGCGGCGACGCGCCGGAGCAGGCGTGCCGCGTACGGGGTCCGCGCCGGCGGGTCCGTGCGCCGGGCCCGGTGCGCTGACCTGTCGGCACGGAGCGTGGCGACGGTTGCCAGGGCCACCAGACCGGCGATGGCCGCCCACCCCAGACGCCACTGGCCGACCGTGAGGAGCAGGAGGACTCCCGCGGACACGATGCCCGCTCCGGTGCCGGCGTTGACGAACGTCTGGGCCCGCTCCCGGCGCGCCGGGTCGAGATTGCGCTCGACGAGCGCGACGAGGCCGGGTGTGGCGAACCCGCCGCCGGCACCGGCGAGGACCACGCTCGCGGCGAGGACGCCCCCGTGGGGTGCCGCCGCCACCCCGGCCGATCCCAGGGCGGCCGTCGCCCCGGCGCACACGACGACCAGGCGCGGGCGGGCGCTCAGGCGGGAGGCGAGCACCGCGGCGAGGCAGAAGGAGAGGAAGCTGCCGGCCTGGATCAGCCCCGAGACGACCGGACCGATCTGGAAGGCCTCCGCGAAGCGGGGCAGGAAGAGCCCGTAGCCGAAGCGCGCCAGCCCGTAGGTCGCCGCGATCAGAGCCGTGCCGCTGACCACCAGAGCGCGCATCGCAGCCCTTCCCGAGCACCCGAACCAGGACGATCGTTACGATACACCAGAACGACCGTTCTGGAACCGGGGCTCACTACACTGGAACGGTGACCACGGACCGGCGGACCCCAGCGCGCGCACGGCTGCTCCAGGCGGCCGACCGCGTGCTGTTCGACCACGGGATCCGAGCCACCCCCGTCGACGAGCTGCTGCGCCGGGCAGAGGTCTCCGCGGCCACCATGTACACGCACTTCGACAGCAAGGACGCCCTGGTCGCCGAGGCGCTGCGGGTCCGGCTGACGGAGTGGCGTGCGGTCTGGGACCAGCACGTCGTCGCGGCCGGCGACGACCTGGCGCGGCTGCTCGCGGTGTTCGACGCCCTGGCCGCCTACCGGCGCGGCCAGCAGCACCCGGCACGCTGGTGCGCCTTCCTGGCCACCGCCACCGAGCTGCCCGGAGCCGCGGACGAGATCGACGACGTCCTCGCCGCGGACACCGCCCTGCTCACCGACCGCCTCCTGCACTTCTCCCGACCGCTCGCCGGGGCGGGGGCCCAGGACCTGGCCGACGAGGTGCTCCTGGCCTACAGCGGCACCCTGGCCTCCTTCCTCCGCGGCCGTCCCCGCTCACCGATCGACGTCGGCCGCCGGCTGGCCCGCTCGGCAGCCCGGGCCCACGTGCGTGGCTGACTCCTCCGCCGGCGCCGCGCGGCGCCGGACAGGGTGTTCCGGGCGGACCTGACGGGAGACTCCCGCCGGTGTCGGACCGTGCTCGCCGCCGTCGCGCCCGGTGCGCACCCCGCCGGTCCTCGCGCAGGAGGGGCGGCCGTTCTTCACGAAATCTTCACGGGAGTCGGACCGGACCGGCGGATCCCGCGGTCTACCCTCTGGTGCAGAGCGTGTCCACCGGTGATACGCCGTCGTGCCGAACGGGGCACCGGAGATCGGAGGAGTGCTGTGTCGAACACGGGGAACCACCGGACCGACGGGGGCCGGCGCGGTGGGCCGGAGGGGAGCGACCACGGATCCCACGGAGGCCGGACCATGTACTGGCGCTTCGCGGCCATGATCCTGACCGCGATGGTGGTCATGTACGCCGCGATGTTCGTCGGCTCCTGGGAGTGGGGCCACGTGCGCTGGAGCGAGAGCCGGCTGTTCATGGCGCTGACCATGGGCGGGACCATGGGGCTGATCATGCTCGCCTGGATGCTGAACATGTACAAGAACACGAAGGCCAACGTGGCCGTGGTCGTGGCCAGCCTCCTGCTCCTGGGCGCGGGAACGTTCCTGGACCGCAGCCAGACCACGGTGCAGGACACCGCGTTCATGAGCGCGATGATCCCGCACCACTCCCTGGCCATCACCCGGTCCGAGCGCGCCGAGCTCGCCGATGTTCGGGTGTGCGAACTGGCCGTGGAGATCAGCGAGGCCCAGCGGCGGGAGATCTTCGAGATGGACTGGCTGATCGAGGACATCGAGCGCAACGGCGTGGCGGCCACGGCCCAGGAGGCCGAGGCCCGGGCCGTTCCCGAGTACCAGGAGCCCGCGGAGCGCCGGTGCCCCACGGAGTGAGCTGAGCCCTCCGTCCCGGTCCCGGCGGTCCCGTTCCGCGCCGGCCGGGCGAGGGCGGCCGAGCGCGGCCGAGCGCCGCGGCGGGACTCAGGTGCGGTCGGTGAGTCCCTCTGCCCCGGAGTGCTCGGCGCAGTGGGCGCAGCAGTAGATGGTGTTCCCGGCCTCGACCCCGTGGCCGAGAACACGGCACCCGCAGTGGGCGCAGGTCGGAGCCATGGCGTGGGCGGCGCACTCGAAGCTGTCGAAGGTGCCCGTCCGCTCGCCCTGGGTGAGGGTGAACGTCTTGTCGTAGTCGTTGCCGCAGGTGTCACAGGTGGCCATGGCCGTCTCCTGGTGAGGTGTCCGAGGTGCAGCGGGAAGGTTCGGGGAAGGGATGGGCGTCCCCGCCGGGAGCGGCGGCCTCCGGCGGGGACGGGGTTGTTCAGGCCGGGGGAAGGGCGCCGGCCTCGAGGTCCGTCATCCTCCGTCCGGCGACTGCTCCTCCGGACGGTCGGGGCGCTCGCGCTCCTCGACCGAGGAGCGCACCGCGGGGTCGTCGGTGTCGTCGACCCACGGCTCGGTCTGGCGGTGCTCCTCGACGTGGGCGGGCTGCTGGGCCTGGAGCGCGTCCTCGACCTCGTGCTTCATCTGGTCGTCGAGCTCCGACCCGTGCTTGGTGTTGCCTCTCTCGGCCATCGTGGTCCTCCTCGTCCGAATCGGTTCCTGCAGCGGCTGGTCCGCGCGCACCTCGCGCGGGAGGGGTCAGTCGGTCCCGGCGGCGTCCTCGTCCAGCCCGCGCTGGGCGCGGTCGGCGGCCTCGGAGGAGCCCTCGGGCAGCGGGTCGGCGGCCGGCGGGACCTGACCGGGGGCGTAGTCGGCCAGTCCGGCGGCCACCCGCTCCTGCTCGGTGGCCGCGGCCAGCGCCTCGTCGTCGAGCCGTTCCGGCATCCCGGCGTGGCCCTGGTGGATGGGGCGGGGCAGGGCGTCCTCCTCGGGGGTGATGACGTCGTCGAGGTCCGGGGCGTCGTCGTTGTTCGGAGTGGTCATAGGAAGCCTCCTTACCGTGAACTGTGACACCCACCTTAGTGACCTGCCCCGGGCAAGGGAACCACTGCTCTCCTGTGACGGACCCCGGCCCGGTCAGGGCCGACAGGGCGCGGGAGCCGCCGTGGGCGACGTGCCCAGCCGTCCGGCCGACGGTCCTGCCGGCTCTGCCGAGGACGGGCGCGCGCTCCGCGGACATCTGGTCCCCGCGGCCGGTGTGTGGTTAGGCTGGAGCGTGGTCGAGCAGCCGGCCCGCAGTGCGATCCTGTCGACAAGGATGCTCTCGTGGACCACACCGTCACCGTTCAGGCCGTCCCCGTCGAAGCCGAGGCCGTCCGCCACCACGGCGTTCCCGAGAAGACCGTTCCCCGACGCCCTCCGGCGGTCCCCGCCACGTCCGCCGCCCTGGCGGACGCCCGCTATGTCCTGCCGCTGAGGTGGGACGACGACGCCGGGCTGGCCGGGCTCGCCCGCTACCTGGCCGAGGTCGTGACGTGGCTGCCCGTCACGGTCGTCGACGGCTCCGCCGAGGAGCTCTTCACCGCTCATCGACGAGCGCTGCCCGAGGCGGTCGAGCACGTGCGCCCGGAGCCGCGGCCGGGCCGCAACGGCAAGGTCGCCGGGGTGATGACCGGTGTCCGCCGTGCCCGCGAGGATCGCATCGTGGTGGCCGACGACGACGTGCGCCACACCCGCCGGTCCCTGGAGCGGATCGTGGGGCTGCTGGGGCACGCCGAGGTGGTGCGCCCGCAGAACTACTACCTGGAGCTGCCCTGGCAGGCCCGCTGGGACTCCGGGCGCACCCTGCTCAACCGCGCCCTGGGCGGGGACTGGCCGGGCACCCTGGGGGTGCGCCGGTCGGTGCTGCTGGGCGCGGGCGGCTACGACGGCGACGTCCTGTTCGAGAACCTCGAGCTCGTCCGCACGGTGCGGGCGGCCGGCGGGCGGGAGTGCGTGGCCTTGGACGTGCTCGTGGGCCGGGTGCCGCCCACCGTGCCCCACTTCCTCGGCCAGCGCGTCCGCCAGGCCTACGACGACTTCGCCCAGCCCGGGCGCCTGCTCGCCGAGCTGACCCTGCTGCCCCTGCTGGGCTGGTGCGTGCGGCGCCCCGGCCGGTGGATCGCCGGGGCCGTGGTCGTCTGCGGGACGGCCGAGGCCGGCCGGCGGCGGGAGAGGAGCCGGCGGTGAGCGCGGGAGCGGGACCGGTCGTCGAGATCGCCGAGGACGACCTGTACGGGCTGATCGCGGCCCTGACCCACAGCGACTGGCAGCCCTCCGGCGGCAGTCTCCGGATCAACGTGGTCTACCGGGGGCACGCGCTGGCCGACCGGGACCTGGAGACCAGCCTGTTCCGGCTCCGGGGCTCCTCGAGCGAGCAGATCGAGCCGCACATCCTGCGGAACTTCCGCAAGTACGCCGCCCGGGACACCTCCCCGGGGGACTCGGACTGGAACTGGCTGTCCGTGGCCCAGCACCACGGGCTGCCCACCCGCCTGCTGGACTGGTCGAACTCGCCCTACGTGGCGCTGCACTTCGCCACCGCGGACCCGCGCTGCTACGACCTGCCCGGCGCCGTGTGGTGCGTGGACTACGCGGCGGTGCACGAACTGCTCCCGGCGCAGCTGCGGGAGGAGATCAGCGCGCATGCAGCAGGTCTGTTCACCACCGGCATGCTGGGGCGGGTGGCGTACAGCATGGCCGACTTCGACCGGTTCCGGGACCGGCAGGGGCGGGCGGTGCCGCTGTTCTTCGAGCCTCCGTCGCTGGACGAACGGATCGTGAACCAGGCCGCGGTCTTCTCCGCCATGTCCGCGGCGACGGCGTCCCTGCACGAGTGGCTGGGCGAACACCCCGAGCTCTACCGGAAGGTGGTCATCCCGCCGGGGCTGAAGTGGCGGATCCGCGACCACCTCGACCAGGCGAACATGACGGAGCGCGTCCTCTTCCCCGGCCTCGACGGCCTGTGCCGCTGGCTGGGCCGCTACTACGGGCCGCGCCCGGAGGAGGACGCCTCGACCGAGCCGGCCTCGCCGGGGATGGGCGACGGGACGGGCGCCGCGCCCGGCCCGGACGTCACGGGGCGGGCCCCGTGAGCCGGACCAGGGCCGGCGGACCGCCGACGGCGGGGAGCCGCTTCTCCGGTTCCCGGGCGCGCAGGGCGCCCGGTGGTGGACCTCAGGCGCGCGCCCTGTCCGCGGTCCGGTCGTGGGTGTTCCGGTCCAGGAAGGACAGGCCGACCATGGTCACGCCCAGGATCAGGTGCAGCCAGTCGTCGGCGGTGTTGAGGGGCACGAAGTTCGCGCTGGACTCCTTGTCGATGAGCAGGCCGTAGAGCCACAGCAGCAGGTACACGGCACCGCCCCAGCGCAGGAAGTTCCGCGCCCCGGAGACGCTGCGGGCCAGGGCGATGCCGGCCACACCGTAGAGCAGGTGCACGAGGTTGTGCAGGATCGAGACCTGGAAGATGCCCAGGAGCATGGCCTCGGACTCGTGTCCGGCGACCATGAGCTGGTCGTAGTTCGTGGTGATGCCGGGGACGAACCCGGCCGCGCCCACGAGCAGGAAGACGACCCCGTAGAGCAGGGCCGCCGTCCGGACGGGCGAGCGCCGGGGCGTGCGGTCGTCGGGTCGGGCGGCTGGGGTGGTCATGATGGCTCCTCTCCTCGAGTTGCTTCAGAATGGTGCGGCGGAACGCCGGAGGCTACTCCTTCTTGAGCTTGTCCTGGATGGTGCCGGCGGCCTTCTCCTTGAGGTTGGACTGTTCGGTGGTGCCGTAGAACCGGGCGTCGGGGTGGGTGGGGGGTGGCATCGGCACGCCCTCCATGGGCTCGGCCCGGTAGCCGAAGCTCCCGTGCCCGTCCGGGGTGCGCCCCTGGGCCCAGGAGCCGTCCGCCGCGGCGGCACCGTCGGAGAAGTTGTAGTAGTCGTAGGAGAACTCGGTGGCCTCCTTGGACTGCGGGAAGTTCGAGGGCACCGGCATCCGCTCCAGGCCGTCCTCCTGCAGCTCCTTGACCGCGGCCATCCACTGGTTCTGGTGCATGGTGTCGCGGGCCAGCAGGAAGGACAGCATGTCCCGGATGCCCTTGTCGTCGGTCATGTGGTAGAGCCGGGCGACCTGGGTGCGGCCCTGCATCTCCGCGTTGACGTTGGCGGTCATGTCCGCGAGCAGGTTCCCGGAGGCGGTCACGTAGGACCCGGACCACGGGTTGCCCATCGAGTCCACCGGCCGCGCGCCGGCCCCGGCCACGATGGCGTGCTGCAGGTCGGTGCCGCCGATCACGGCCGCGACCGCCGGGTCCCCCTGGACGGCGTCCTCGGTGATGCCCAGCGGGGCCTTCTCGAGCAGCTGGGCGACCATCGTGGCGAGCATCTCGATGTGGCCGAACTCCTCGGCGGCGGTGCCGAAGAGCAGGTCGCGGTACTTGCCCGGGATGTGGGCGTTCCAGGCCTGGAAGCTGTACTGCATGGCCACGGTGATCTCGCCGTACTGGCCGCCGATCACCTCCTGGAGCTTGCGCGCGTAGACCGCGTCCGGCTTTTCCGGGGTGGACCTGTACTGCAACGCCTGACGGTGCGTGAACATGCTGACCTCCGTTGTCGACTTCCGTGGCCGGCGGTGGGGCGGATACCGCGTCCTCGGTTGCCGGCTGTGCGTCCCACGCTAGTGAGCGGCCTGAAAAAAAGGAAGTGTGCTGATCAACTGGCGCGGGGCGGCGCCTTCATCCGTGGCGCCCCGAGGCCTCCAGCCGGCCGGGAGCAGGGGGTGGGGCGTGCGGGTGGACGGGCAGACCGTTGGGGACCAGCAGTTCCACGGGGCTGACCCCGTCCGGGGACCGGTCGTGCTCGACGGCCCAGCGCAGCAGGTCCACCGCGATCGCCTCGACGTGGCCGGCGGCGGTGAGGTCCACGCTGACGGTCACCGGCGGGATCAGCGTCCGGGCGCGGCGCACCAGCGGGTACAGGGCGTGCTGGTTGGTCTCGGTCAGGCAGCCGGTGACGACCAGGCGCACGGAGGCGCCGCCGAGATCGACCTGGACGAGCACGGAGAGCTTGTGGTCCACGGGAGCATCCTTCGTCGCATGCGATCTTCCCCATGGCCGCCTGCTCGACCTTCCTCCACGATACCCGCGTTGTTCCCGGCCGACCAGGTGCGCGTGGTGCTGCCCGGCACCTTCGCCGCGGACCTGCCGCACCTTTCCCGGCCTGCGCTCCGGTCCCCGGCAGGGGCTGCGGCGCGGCTCCGAGGGTGCCGTGGGAGGGTCCCGGGCGATTTTGGTTCTCCCGAAACGTGCTGGTAGAGTCTTCGTCGTTGCCCCGATAGCTCAGTGGTAGAGCGCCATCTTGGTAAGATGGAGGTCCCGGGATCGATTCCCGGTCGGGGCTCTCGTGATGAGATCCCGCGGCCCGGCCGTGCAGGCCGATCAGCCGCGGTGTCCCATCCCTCTGGCGGTGTAGCTCAGCTGGTTAGAGCGCACGACTCATAATCGTGAGGTCGACGGATCGAGCCCGTCCACCGCTACGGCGAAAAGCCCGTGACCGAAGGTCACGGGCTTTTGTCGTGCCTGGGCGCGGCTCGGGCGCTCCCCGGTCCATCCGGCACGGCCCGGCGGGCCGCCGACGCCGGTCACGGGGAGCGGCCGGCGTCCCGGCGGCCCCGGCGCAGCCCCAGTTCGTAGGCCGTGAGGGCGGCCAGCGTCAGGACGACCAGCGGCAGGACGAACCACGCCATGGTCAGCGTGAACCCCTCCAGGGCGTCGTGCTCGGTCGCCGCGAGGACCACGTAGCCGGTGTAGGCGGCGTACAGCCCCACGAACAGGGCACCCTCCCAGCGGGCCACCGCGAAACCCGTGAACGCCACGGGCAGGAGGGCCACCGACGCGGCCAGCATCACCGGGATGTCCAGGGCCACCGCGGCGCCCGCCACCGGGATGCCGTCGCGGGCGATCAGGGCGGGCAGGCCGAGCACCACCCCGATGTTGAAGAGATTGCTGCCGACCACGTTGCCGACCGCGAGGTCGCGCTCACCCCGGCGCACCGCGATGATCGACGTCGCCAGCTCGGGCAGGGACGTCCCGACGGCCACGACGGTCAGCCCGACTACGAGGCTGCTGACGCCCAGCGAGGTGGCGATGCTGACGGCCCCGTCGACGAGCAGGCTCGCCCCGGCCACCAGCAGGGCCACGCCGAGCACCACGAGCAGCACCGAGCGGGGGACCGAGGCGGGGGCCGGCTCCTCGCCGGGTCCGGCGCCTGCGCCGGCCCCGTGCTCGCCGGGCGGGCGCCCTGCGGGCACCTCGGCCCCGCGCCGGCCGAGGACGACGGTCAGCACCGTGTGCGCCACCACCGCGGAGAGCAGGAGGACTCCGTCCAGCGCGCCGATCCGCCCGTCGAGCGAGACCAGGAGCAGCGCGGCCGACAGGGCCACCACCAGGGGCAGGTCCAGGCGCACCAGGCGCTGGGTGACCGCGAGGGGCAGCACCAGCGCGGAGGCCCCGAGGATGAGCAGGACGTTGACGATGTTGCTGCCCACCACGTTGCCGACGGCCAGGCCGGGCTCGTCGCGCAGCACGGCGCCGACGGTGACGGCCAGCTCCGGCGCCGACGTGGCCGCCGAGACCACGGTGAGCCCGACCACCAGGGAGGAGATCCCGACCCGCCGGGCGAGCGCGGACGCCCCCCGCACCAGGAGCTCCCCGCCCAGCACCAGCAGCACCAGTCCGGCGACGATCCGGCCCGCGTCCAGGAGATCCATGGGCAGGAGTGTACGTGCCGGGAGCGTCCGCGGCCCGTGGGGCGGAGCACGCCACCGTAGACTGGGCGCGTCCCGCCGCCTGCGCGCGGCCCCGTCCAGCGAGGAGCTGCCATGCCCGTGAACCCCGATCTCGTCGGGCGGACCTACCCGCCGGCCGAGCCCTACAGCGTCGGGCGGGAGGCGATCCGCGACTTCGCCCGCGCCGTCCGGGCCGCCCACCCCGCCCACCACGACGTCGAGGCGGCCCGGTCCCTCGGCCACCCCGATCTCGTCGCACCCCCCACCTTCGCGATCGTGGTGGCCCAGCGCGCCGACGCCGCGCTGATCGCCGACCCCGAGGCCGGCATCGACTTCTCGCGCGTGGTCCACGCCGACCAGCGCTTCACCCACCACCGCCCGATCGTGGCCGGGGACGAGCTCGTCGCCGAGCTGCACGTGGACCAGGTCCGGGCCATGGGCTCCGGGGCGATGGTGACGTCCCGCGCCGAGATCCGCGCCGCGGACGGCGAGCAGGTCGCCACCACCGTGTCGTCCCTGCTGGTGCGAGGGGAGGACCAGTGACCGTGTGCATCGACTTCGACAGCCTCGAGAAGGGCCAGGAGATCGGGGAGCGCCGCATCGAGCTCTCCCGCGCCGACCTGGTCCGGTACGCCGGGGCCTCCGGGGACCTCAACCCGATCCACTGGAACGAGGAGTTCGCCCGCTCCGTGGGCCTGCCCGACGTCATCGCCCACGGGATGCTCACGATGGGCGCCGCCGTGCAGCTCGTCACCGACTGGGCCGGCGACCCGGGCGCCGTCGTCGACTACCAGACCCGCTTCACCAAGCCGGTGGTCGTCCCCAACCGCTTCGGGACCGAGGTCGAGTCCTCCACGGCCCTCACGGTCTCCGGGAAGGTCGGCGCCCTCGACGACGCCGCCCGCACCGCGCGCGTGGACCTCACCGTGACCGCCCCCGACCTCTCCGCGGCGGGCGCCGACCCGGCGACCGCGGCCCCGCTGAAGGTGCTGGTGAAGGCCCAGGCCGTGGTGCGGCTGGCGTGAGCGCCGGCCGGGGGTGCGGCGGGCCGGCCGATAAACTGGTCGCCATGACGTCCCCTCGCATCGCAGACCTCACGACCGCCGCCGTGGGCGGACCCGCCCGCCACTACGTGCGGGCGGAGTCCGAGCACGCGGTCGTCGACGCCGTCGCGGCCGCCGACGCCGCCGGACGGGACGTGCTCGTGGTCGGGGGCGGCTCCAACCTCATCGCGGCCGACGCCGGGTTCGCGGGCACCGTGGTGCACGTGGCCTCGCACGGCGTCGAGGTCCTCGACGAGGCTCCGGGGAGCACCCTCCTGGAGGTCCAGGCCGGCCACTCCTGGGACGAGCTCGTGGCGCAGGCCGTGGCCGGGGGACTGGTCGGCATCGAGGCCCTGTCCGGCATCCCCGGCACCACCGGTGCCACCCCGGTGCAGAACGTCGGGGCGTACGGCCAGGAGGTGGCCCAGACCGTGGAGCTCGTGCGGGCCTGGGACCGCCACGAGCGGCGCGTGCGGGAGTTCGCCCCGGCCGACCTGGCCTTCTCCTACCGGGACTCCGCCCTCAAGCGCAGCACGGTGGCCGGCTCCCCGCGCTTCGTCGTCCTCGCGGTGCGGTTCCGGCTCGGGCGGGGCACCGAGAGCGCGCCGGTGCGCTACGGCGAGCTCGCCCGCCGGCTCGGCGTCGAGGTGGGGGAGCGCGCCCCGCTGGGCCGGGTGCGGGAGACCGTCCTGGCCCTGCGCGCGGGCAAGGGCATGGTGCTCGACCCCGGGGACCGCGACACCTACAGCACCGGCTCGTTCTTCACGAACCCGATCCTCCCGGCGGACGCGCTGGGGGAGCGGCTGCCCGCCGACGCCCCCCGCTTCCCCGTGGTGGACGCCGCGGGACGCCCGATCGCGGACCGGGTCAAGCTCTCGGCCGCGTGGCTCATCGACCACGCGGGCTTCGGCAAGGGCTTCGGGCTGCCCGGCACCCGCAACGAGCTCCTGGACCTCGACGGCGCCGCGGTCGCCGGGGGGCGCGCCTCGCTGTCGACCAAGCACACGCTCGCGCTCACCAACCGCGGCGGCGCCTCCGCGCAGGACCTCATGGCGCTGGCCCGGACGGTCCGGGACGGCGTCGCGTCCGTCTACGGGGTGGACCTCGTCGCCGAGCCCGTCATCGTGGGCACGGCGGTCTGAGGCGGCGGCCGTGAGCAGCCTCGAGGACGAGATCGCCCAGGGGGAGAACTCCGAGGGCCGGGTGCGGAGGGCCCTGGGCCGACTGCGCCGCTGGTCGCGCGGGCACCCCCTGCTGTTCGCGGTCTACCGGACGCTCGTGACGGTCCTCGGCGGCGTCTTCGTCCTGGCGGGGCTGGTCATGCTCGTGACGCCGGGCCCGGGGTGGCTGGCCATCTTCCTGGGCCTCGGGATCTGGGGCACCGAGTTCCACTGGGCGCACCGGCTCAACCAGTGGGCCAAGGGACAGGTGGTGCGCGGCTGGCGGTGGTGGCTGGCCCGCACGGCCGAGGGGCGCCACCGCCGGGCCCTCGCCGGTCCCGGCAACCTCGTGCCGGGTCCCCGGCACCTGCGCACCCCCGGCGCCTGAGCGCACCCGCGCCCCGGCCGGCCGGCCCTGCTGCGGTCCGCCCTCCTGCGGTTCGTCCACGGGCGGTTCGTCCTCTGGCCGTCCGTCCTCGGGTGGCCCGGACTCCGGCTGCACTCCTCGCGGGCCGGCGGGCGGACGCCCGGGTCAGCGGGAGCGGCCCAGCTGCGCGGCCACCAGCTCGAGGGCCTGCTCCGCCGAGAGCCCGAGGTCCGCGATCTCGGCGGCGTAGCGGCGGGCGGCCTGCACCGCCAGGTCCTCGGTCCGGTCCGCGGCGCGCACGAAGCTGCCCCGGCGGCCCCGGGTCTCGATGACGCCGGCGGCCTCGAGCTCGCGGTAGGCCTTGGCCACGGTGCCGGCCGCGAGGCCCAGCGCCTCGGCGAGCCGGCGCACCGGGGGCAGCCGGGTGCCCGGCGGCAGGGTGCCGTCCGTGCGGCCCTGCTGCACCCGGTGCCGGAGCTGCTCGGACGGCGGACGGGCGTCGCCCGCGTCGAGCGCGAGCCCCGGCGGGATCGGGGTCTCCGCCACCGGCTACAGGGTGCCGGTGGCGATGCGCAGCATGCGGCGCAGCGGCTCGGCCGCGCCCCACAGCAGCTGGTCGCCGATCGTGAAGGCGCTGATGTAGCCCGGCCCCATGGCGAGCTTGCGGATCCGGCCCACGGGGATGTCCAGGGTCCCGGAGGTCGCCACGGGGGTGAGGTCCCGCATCGAGTCCTCCTTGGTGTTGGGCACCACGGTGGCCCACTCGTTGTCGGCGTCGATGATCCGCTCGATCTCGTCCACGGGCAGGTCCTCGCGCAGCTTGATCGTGAGGGCCTGGGAGTGCGAGCGCATCGTGGCGATCCGCACGCACAGCCCGTCCATGGGCACCCAGTCCTGGGCGAACCGGTCCGTGCGGCCCAGGATCTTGTTGGTCTCGGCCGCGGACTTCCACTCCTCGCGGGACTGCCCGTTGCCGAGGTCGGCGTCGATCCAGGGGATGAGGGAGCCGGACAGGGGCGCGCCGAACATCGAGGTGTCCAGGGTGTCGCCGCGCTGGGCGTCGAGCACCTTGCGGTCGATGTCCAGGATCGCGGCGGCGGGATCGGCCAGCTCGTCCGCGACGACGCCGTGGAGGGCCCCGAACTGTGCCAGCACCTCGCGCATGTGCCGGGCCCCGCCGCCCGAGGCGGCCTGGTAGGTCATCGACGTGGCCCACTCCACGAGGTCGTTGCGGAACAGCCCGCCCAGCCCCATGAGCAGACAGGAGACCGTGCAGTTGCCGCCCACGAAGTCCTTCACGCCGCTCTCGAGCCCGCGGTCGATGACGTCCCGGTTGACGGGGTCCAGGACGATGATCGCGTCGTCGTTCATCCGCAGGGTCGAGGCGGCGTCGATCCACAGCCCGTCCCACCCGGCGGCGCGGAGCCGGCCGTGCACCTCCTTGGTGTAGTCCCCGCCCTGGGCGGTGACGATCACGGGCAGCTTGCACAGGGTCTCGAGGTCGTAGGCGTCCTGCAGCGTGCCGGCGTCCCCGGCGAACTGCGGGGCGGGGCGGCCGGCGCTCGAGGTGGAGAAGAACACCGGGGTGATTCCCCCGAAGTCACCCTCCTCCTGCATGCGCTGCATGAGCACGGAGCCCACCATGCCGCGCCAGCCGACGAACCCTACCGAATCTCCCGAGCGAAAAGTCATGGCCCCCAGTCTACTGGGCGCGGTGGAGGGCCCAGCGCCGCCGCTTCTCCTTGACCTTCTGCGCCGGCGGGAGCTCGAGACCGGGCACCACCACGTCCCCGTACTGCGGGAAGCGGTGGAGGTAGTCCTGGACGTAGGTGCACGTGGGCCGCACCGCGACGCCCTGCTCCCGGAAGCCGTCCAGCAGCAGCGTGACGAGGGTGCGCGCGTAGCCCTGCCGGCCGAACTGCTCGCCGATGATGGTGTGCTGGAGCTCCACCGTGCCGTCCTCGTGCTCCTGGAAGCCCTCGAAGCCGATGAACTGCTCTCCCCGCCACAGCTCGAAGCGGTCGAGGTCCGAGTTCTTCACGACGCGCAGCTGCTCGTCGTCCCGGATCGTGGGGTCGGGGTGCCGGTCGGTCACGGTCGTCCTCCTGGTCGTGGTGCAGCTCACGCTACCGGAGCCGCCGGGCCACCGGAACCGCGCACGCCGGCCCTGTCCCCGTGCGTGCCGCGCGTGCGCCGGTCGATCCGGTAGCCCAGGCCGGTGCGGGACACCGACGGACCCACGACCGGCTCCGTGGCCCACGTGCCGTCGAGCACCGGGGCGTGCGTGTCCCCCTCGGCGTCGAGGTCGATGACGGTCACGAGCGCCTCCGTCACGGGGTGCTCGGCGTCCGCCAGGGCCTGCCGGTAGACCTCGCCGCCGCCGATCACCCAGATCCGCTCCGCGCCGGGGCTCGACCGGGCCAGGCGCACGGCCTCGGCGTAGGACGCCGCGGTCAGCACCTCGCCGGGCCCGGCCCCCGGGGCCACGCGCTCGGGGGACGAGGTGATCACGATGTTGGTCCGTGCGGGCAGGGGGCGGAAGCGCTCCGGGAAGGACTCCCACGTGCGCCGGCCCATGATCACCGGGTGGCCGGTCGTGGTGCGCCGGAAGAAGGCCATGTCCTCCGGCAGGGACCAGGGCATCGTCCCGCCGCGGCCGATGACACCGCCGGCGGTCTGCGCCCAGATCGCCCCGACCGTCCCGGTGGGTCCGGGCGGGCGCGCCGGGTCCGGGGCGGCGCTCATACGGCCACCGGCGCCTTGATCGCCGGGTGGTGGCGGTAGTCGA
The DNA here is from genome assembly GCF_049716185.1 of Kocuria sp. CH-021. Lineage (NCBI taxonomy): Bacteria > Bacillati > Actinomycetota > Actinomycetes > Micrococcales > Micrococcaceae > Kocuria > Kocuria sp. CH-021. Next base: position 222,170 of record NZ_JBNAFK010000001.1, read on the forward strand.
GGACCTCGAAGTCCTCGAACTCGTAGTCGAAGACGGTGGCGGGGCGCCGGGCGAGCCGCAGCCGCGGATAGGGGTAGGGCTCCCGCGAGAGCTGCTCGCGGACCTGCGCCACGTGGTTGTCGTAGACGTGGCAGTCGCCGCCGGTCCAGACGAACTCCCCGGGCTCGAGGTCGGTCTGCTGGGCGATCATGACGGTGAGCAGCGCGTAGGAGGCGATGTTGAACGGCACGCCCAGGAACATGTCCGCGGAGCGCTGGTAGAGCTGGCAGGACAGCCGGCCCGGTCCGTCCTCCCGGGGCTCGACGTAGAACTGGAACAGGGCGTGGCACGGCGGCAGGGCCATCTCGTCCACCTCGGCCGGGTTCCACGCGGTCACCACGTGGCGCCGCGAGTCGGGGTTCGTGCGGATCTGCTCCACGACCTTGGCGATCTGGTCGATCGACCCGCCGTCGGCGGTGGGCCAGGACCGCCACTGCACGCCGTAGACCGGGCCGAGCTCCCCGTCCTGGTCGGCCCACTCGTCCCAGATGGACACCCCGCGCTCCTGCAGCCACCGCACGTTCGAGTCCCCGCGCAGGAACCACAGCAGCTCGAGGGCGAGCGACCTGAAGTGCACGCGCTTGGTGGTCAGCAGCGGGAAGGACTCCGCCAGGTCGAAGCGGATCTGGCGCCCGAAGACGCTGCGCGTCCCGGTGCCCGTGCGGTCGGACTTGTGCACGCCCTGGTCGAGGACCTCCCGCAGGAGGTCCTCGTAGGGCGTCGGCACCGGGGCGGGCACGGGGGCGGGGGAGGTCATGCGGGACTCCTCGGGAAGGCTCGTGGCGGAAGGGGACGCGGCAGAAAGGGGCGTGGCGGGGGACCTCGTGGCGGGCCGGGCGGGAGGTCAGTCGTCGAAGGGCTTCACGAGCTCCACGGAGACCACGCGGCGGCGGTGCCGGCGGGAGACCTGCAGCACGATCATCTCGCCGGGGGACAGGTACGGGTCCTTGGCCGGCAGCAGCGCGGCGAGCTCGGGGTCCGTGTGCCGGGCGATGACCTTGATGACGGTGGGCAGCACCGGGCGGTGGGTGCACAGCGCCACGGGGACGTCCTTGTCGAACATGGTCTGGGCCACGGCGGCCGCCTTCTTGGGATGGCGCTTGTGCGAGGCCTCCGTCAGCTGGGGGCGTTCCCGCACGGAGACCCCGGCCTTCCGCGCGTACGGCACCACCGTGGACAGGCACCGGAGCCAGGGGGACGTGAGCACCCGCTCGGGGGACCAGGCCCGCAGCAGCCGGGTCACGGCGAGGGCCTGGCGCTTGCCGGTCGCGGCCAGGGGGCGGTCGCCCTCGGCCCGGGACCAGGACGAGCGCGGCTTCGCCTTGGCGTGGCGCACGACGATCGCCGGGCGCGTGGCGAGGTCCCCCTGCTCGTGCAGCTCCACGAGGGCCGCGAGCGGCTCCCGGTCGGAGGGGTTGGTCAGCATCCGGTGCGCCTCGTCGGGCCCGACCCAGCGGACGGCATCGACCTCCCGGCCGTCGGGCTCGGGGCGCGCCCCGGGACCGAACTCCGCGGCCCAGTAGTGCACGTCCTTGCTGCCGTCCTTGACCTCGTAGCGGATGGTGGGCAGGGGCACCCCCAGCCGCGGGAGCAGGCCGATCTCCTCGCTGACCTCCCGGTGGGCGGTCTCGGGCAGCGTCTCGCCCTCGTCCTGCTTGCCCTTGGGGAAGGACCAGTCGTCGTAGCGCGGCCGGTGGATGAGCAGGACCTCGAGGTCGTTGCCCGTCCGTCGCCAGCACAGGCACCCGGCCGCGAGCACGGCGGCGGGCCGTCCGCCCGCCGCCGTGCTCCTCGCACCGGTCCTCGTTCCCGCCCTGCCGGTGCTCCCGTCCGGGCCCGGCCCGGAGGTCCTCCCCGCGGTCCGCACGGCGGTCCTCACTGCGGTTCTGTCGCCGGTCCGCTCCGCGGCCTTCGCGGCGGTCTTCACAGCCGCCTTCTCAGCGGTCTTCTCAGTGGTCTTCTCAGCGGCCTTCTCGGTGCTGGTCGCTGCGGTGTTCTCGACGGTCCTGGGCATGGTCCCTCTCTCGTCCCCTGTCCGTGGTGCACGGGCGTGCCGGGGCCCGCGGTCCGGACCATCGGGTGGCACCCCCACGATGCTACCGCCGACCCCCTGGGTCCTGGGCGTGCTGCCGGCGGACTCGATCACCTGCCGCCGGGGCTCGAGGACCCGTCCCCGGGGGCGGGGTGCGGATCAGCCGTCCGCCCACGGGCGCAGGACGGCCTCCAGCCACACGGTGACGGCCACCGCCCCGGGATCCGGGGTGCCGACGGCTCGCTCTCCCACGTAGCTGGAGCGGCCCAGCCCGGCGACCGCTCCCGTCGTTGCCTCCGTGCCCTCCGCGGCCCGGACGAGGGCCTCGGCCGCGAGCCGGTGCGGATCGCGGCCGTCCGCGGGGACGCCGCCCAGGGCCTCGGCGGCGGGGATGAGCGCGTCCATCATGGTGGAGTCCCCTACCCGGGCGCCGCCGAGCTCCTGCAGACGAGCCACCGCGTCCTGGAAGCCCGCGGTGAGGGCCTCCAGCCGGACCTCGCGCTCTCCGGGCTCGAACGCCTCGCCGAGGGCCAGGACGAAGAAAGAGTAGAGGGGCCCGGACGTCCCCCCGACCTCGTGCTGCAGCACGTGGGCGACGGCCCGGAACCAAGTGCGCAGGTCCGGGGCCGCGCCGAGCTGCTCCCGACGCGTCCGCAGCGCCCTCGCGCCCCGGGCGAGATTGGTCCCGAGGTCCCCGTCGCCGACCTTCCGGTCGAGTTCGGTGAGCCGCTGCTCCGCCTCCTCGACCGCGTCCACGGCGCGGAACAGGGCGTCGAGGACCGCGGGGTCGATCCGGTCGGCGCCGGCCAGTTCGGCCAGGGGGTCGGGCAGATCCACCGTGGTCTCCCGCGGCGATCCGGCGGGCACGGTGGGCCTCGCCCAGCCGGGAGCGTCGGTGTCGGCACCCAGCAGCTCCAGCAGCTCGTCGTCCACGCGGGCCAGGGTGACGGAGGCGCCGGGCATGTCGAGGCTGGTGAGCAGCGTCCCGGACCAGCACAGGCGCACGTCCAGCCCGTGCCCCCGGGCGGCTGCGAGCACCTCGCCCGCCAGGATCTCCAGCTCCAGCGGCGGCGTGGCCCCCAGCCCGTTGACCAGCGCGACCACGGCGTCTCCGTCCCGCAGCCCCCGGTCGGCCACGACGGCGTCGACCAGCCGGGCGGCGACGTGCCGGGCGGAGTCGGCCGTGCCGCGCTCCTTGCCCGACTCGCCGTGGATGCCCAGCCCCCACTCGACCTCGTCCTCGGCCAGGTCGAAGTTGGGGGCGTCGGCACCGGGGACGAAGCCGGGGCCCAGGGCGACGCCCATGGTGCCCATCCCCGGCAGGAACTCCTCGAGGAGGCGCCGGATGTCGGTGACCCCGCGGCCGGACTCCGCCGCGGCGCCGGCGATCTTGTGCACCAGCACCGTCCCGCCGATCCCGCGGCGGCCAGCGCCGGCGGAGTCGCCCAGGGCGACGTCGTCGGCCACGACGACCGTGGCCGCGGTCCGCCCCGAGGCCTGCGCGGTCTCCTCGGCCAGGCCGAAGTTCAGGAGGTCCCCGGTGTAGTTCTTCACGATGAGCAGGACGTCCCGGTCCTCGCCGACCGCCTGCAGCGCCGCCTGGACGGCGTCCGCCGACGGGGAGGTGAACACCGGCCCGCACACGGCGGCGTCGAGCATGCCGCGGCCCACGAACCCGGCGTGGGCGGGCTCGTGCCCGGAGCCCCCGCCCGAGATCAGCGCCACCTTCCCGTCCGCTCGCTCGGTCCGCACGACGACGGGCCAGCCCGTCACCCGGGCGAGGTCGCGGTTGCGGGCGGTGAGCCCGGTGATGAGGTCCTCGACGACGTCGGCGGGGTCGTTGATCAGCTTGCGCATGGCGGTCCTTCGGTCGGGGAGGGGTGGATGCCCGCGATCAGCCCATCACAGGAGCGGCACCGGGCCAAGGGCACCGAGCCGGACGAGTGGTCCCACGGGGCAGGGACCTCGGCGGGACCGGGCGAGGGCGCCCGGGACCGGCCTCAGATCGTGGGCCGGCCGAGGGCCCGGCTGCGCAGCAGGTGCTCCTGGACGTCCACGAGCGGGTTCCCCTCGGCGTCCCGGTGGTGGCGGGTCCACACGCCCTCGGCGTCCAGGTGCCAGCTGGCCGTGCCGTCCGAGACGTAGCGGGCGAGCAGCCGCACGAGCGCCTCCGCCTGCTGGGGGTCGGTGATCCGGACCAGGGTCTCCACCCGGCGGTCCAGGTTGCGGTGCATCATGTCCGCCGAGCCGATGTAGACCAGGGGCGCGCCGGCGTTGCAGAACGCGAAGACCCGGGAGTGCTCCAGGAACCGGCCCAGCACCGATCGGACCCGGATGTTCTCGCTGAGCCCCGGCACCCCCGGGCGCAGGGCGCAGATCCCGCGGACCACCACGTCCACGGGCACCCCGGCCTGCGAGGCCCGGTACAGGGCGTCGATCACGGCCTCGTCCACGATCGAGTTGCACTTGACCTGGATCCGCGCCGGCCGGCCGGCCCGGTGGTGGCGGATCTCGGCCTCGACGAGGTCGATGAGCCCGGAGCGCACCGACCGCGGCGCCACGAGCAGGCGCTGGAACGTGGTCTTGGGGGCGTAGCCGGAGAGCTGGTTGAACAGCCTCGAGACGTCCTCCCCGACCTCGGGGTCGCACGTGAGCAGGCCCAGGTCCTCGTAGAAGCGCGCGGTGGAGGGGTGGTAGTTGCCGGTGCCGATGTGCACGTAGCGGCGCAGCCCGTGCTCCTCCTGGCGCACCACGAGGGAGAGCTTGCAGTGGGTCTTCAGCCCCACGATGCCGTAGACCACGTGCACCCCGGCCTGCTCGAGCTTGCGGGCCCAGGAGATGTTGGCCTGCTCGTCGAAGCGGGCCTTGATCTCCACGAGTGCCAGCACCTGCTTGCCGGCCTCGGCGGCGTCGATGAGCGCGTCCACGATGGGGGAGTCGCCCGAGGTCCGGTACAGGGTCTGCTTGATGGCCTGGACCTTCGGGTCCGCGGCGGCCTGCTCCAGGAAGGCCTGGACGCTCGTGGCGAACGAGTCGTAGGGGTGGTGCAGCAGCACGTCCCGGGCCCGGGTCGCGGCGAAGACGTCCGCGGCCTTGGCGGTCTCCGCGGCGTTGAGGTAGCGGGAGGTGTGGGCCACGTGGCGGGGGTAGTGCAGCTCCGGGCGGTCGATCCCGGCGATGACCCCCAGTCCGCGCAGGTCCAGGGGGGCGGGCAGCCGGTAGATCTCGGACTCGTCGATGCCCAGCTCGGAGACGAGCAGCTCGAGCACCTCCGTGCTGATGCTGTCCGTGACCTCCAGGCGCACCGCGGGACCGAAGCGGCGGCGCAGCAGCTCCTTCTCGAGCGCCTGCAGCAGGTTCTCGGCGTCGTCCTCCTCGACCTCCAGGTCCTCGTTGCGGGTCACCCGGAACACCTGGTGCTCCTCGACCTCCATCCCGGGGAACAGATCGTCCAGGTGCTGGGCGATGACGTCCTCGAGCGGGATGAACCGGGCCTGGCCGTTCGGCAGCCGGGAGGCGCGGGCCCCGTCCACCGGGAGCAGCCGGGGCAGCTGGTCCGGGACCTTCACGCGGGCGAACAGCCGCTTGCCGGACTGCGGGTTGCGGACCATCACGGCCAGGTTGAGGCTCAGCCCGGAGATGTAGGGGAACGGGTGGGCCGGGTCCACGGCCAGCGGCGTGAGGATGGGGAACACCTGGCGGTGGAAGTCCCGGGTGAGCCGCTCCCGCGTGGCGGCGTCGAGGTCCTCCCAGCCGACCAGGTGGATGTTGTGCCGGGTCAGTTCGGGCCGCACCAGGTCGTGGAAGGCCCTCGCGTGCCGCTCCTGGAGCTCGTGGGCGCGCGCGGCGATGGTGGCCATCTGCTCCGCGGGGGAGTGCCCGGAGGCGGCCGGCCGGGCGATGCCGGTGGCGATGCGCCGCTTGAGCCCCGCCACCCGGACCATGAAGAACTCGTCCAGGTTGGAGGCCACGATGGACAGGAAGTGCACGCGCTCCAGGAGGAAGAGGTCCGGGTCCTCCGCGAGCTCCAGGACCCGGGAGTTGAACGCGACCCAGCTCGCCTCGCGGTCCAGGAAGCGTTCGGGGCCGTGCCGGCCCTCCAGCACCTGCCGGGCCGCGGGCACCGGGTCGTCGATCCGGTCCCGGTCGCCGTGGCCCCGGGCGGCCGCGCCGTCGGGGACGGGGGGCTCGTCCGGCGCGGGCCCGCCGGGCGGGACCCCGGGCGCGCCGGGGGCCGGCGCGGACTGCGGGGTGTCCTGCTGGTGCGTGGTCATCACGGTCCTGTCTCGTGGTGGCGTGTCGGGGCGGTCCCGGCGCGGGGCGGGCGGTGCGGGTCAGGCGGGCAGGTCCCCGGCGTACATCACGTCGAGGTGCCAGGGCCGGAACCCCAGGGCCTCGTACAGCCGCAGGGCGGCGGCGTTGTCGCCGTCCACGTAGAGCATGACCTCGTCCAGGCCCTGCCGTGCCAGGTGGTTGACGCCGGCGGCCGTCAGGGCCCGGCCCAGGCCCGTGCCCTGGTGCCCGGGCGCCACGCCGACGGCGTACACCTCGCCGAGCGGGCCGCGGTCGGCGCCGCCCGCGTGGACCTTGGTCCAGTGGAAGCCGGCCACCGTCCCCGGCTCGTCCTCCCGGACCGCGAGCAGGAAGCCGGCGGGGTCGAACCACGGCTCGGTCTCCCGCTGCCGCAGGTCGTCGAGGGTCATCCGGCCCTGCTCGGGGTGCCCGGCGAACGCCGCCGCGTTGACCCGCAGCCACTCCTGCTCGTCGCGGCCGGGCTCGAACGCCCGCAGCCGGAAGCCCGCGGGCATCTCCTCGGGGAGGGGGAGGTCCGCCGCGCCGCGCAGCGGGCGCAGCAGCCGGTGCAGGTCCCGGGCGGGGGACAGGCCGTGCCGGGCCGCGAGCGCCGCGGCGGCGGGGTGGCCGCCGTGGGCCCAGGCCCGCACCGTGCCGGTGGTGCCGGCGGCCACCGCCGACGCCAGTGCCGTGCCGATCCCGGCGCCGCGGTGGGCGGGATCGACCACGAGCTCCACGAGCTGGGCGCCGTCGGGCTCGGGCACGCGCACGGCGGCGCCGAGGAGCTCCCCGCCGCGCGAGCGCGCCAGGACGGTACTGACCCCTCCGTCCGGGGCCGAGCGCAGGTCGACCAGGGTCTGGTCGGAGAACGGCGGGTCGCCGTCCGCGGCGGCGGCGCGGGAGGCGAGCTCCACGATCGCCTCGGCCGGCGGGGCCTCCGGCCGGTCGAGGTCGTACGGCACGGGCTGGGACATGGGGACCTCCTGCGTGGGGTGCGGAACGGGCGGGCCGGGACGGACGGTGCTCAGCCCTCCCGGGCCCGCGTCGTGGCGAAGCTGTAGCCCACGTTACGCACCGTGGTGATCAGGTGCTCGTGGTCGGCGCCCAGCTTGGCGCGCAGCCGCCGCACGTGGACGTCCACGGTGCGGGTGCCGCCGTAGTAGTCGTAGCCCCAGACCTCGCTCAGCAGCTGGGCGCGCGTGAAGACCCGCCCGGAGTGCTGGGCCAGGTACTTCAGCAGCTCGAACTCCTTGTAGGTCAGGTTCAGGGGCTGGCCGTTGACGTGCGCGGAGTAGGCGGCGTCGTCGATGACCACGGAGCCGGCCCGGATCCGGGTGTCGTCCTCGGGGACCTCGGCCGTGCGGGAGGAGGCGAGGCGCAGCCGGGCCTCGACCTCCGCGGGACCGGCGGTGTCCAGCACCACGTCGTCGACCATCCAGTTCGCGGCCACCGCCGCCATGCCGCCCTCGGTGAGGACCATCAGCAGCGGCGCCGCCAGGCCCTTGGCCGTGAGCAGCTGCGCCAGGTTGCGCGCGGTGATCAGATCGGTGCGCCCGTCCAGCAGGACCACGTCCGGGGAGCGTCCGTCGAGGCTGCCCGAGGCGGTCCGGGTCGGGGCGACCGAGACCTTGTGGTTGAGCAGGTCGAGGGCCGGGAGCACCGATGCCGAGGGTCCGTCCGCGTCGGTCAGCATCAGGATCTGGAACACTCGTGCTTCTCCACTCTGGCGTACGGACTGAGCTGTCAGTATAGGTGCGGGCAGGCGGCCGGCCCCGCGACGCAACCGGCCCGGAGCGTCCTGTGCCCCCGTCCCGTCCGGGCGTCGCCCGCGCCGGGGCGGCGAGCCGCTATCGTTGCTCGTGTCCGCCCGGGCGCAGGTCCCGGCCCTCGACAGTGCAGGAAGCCCGATCGCCATGAGATACGCCATGATCGCCGCGTGCAGCGTGGCCGGCCTCGTGGCGGCCCTGGCCGCGGTCGCGGTCGCCGGGCCCGCGCCGCTGGTCCTGGCGCTGGGGATGTCCGTGGTGATCGGCTTCGGCTGGCCGGCGGCCACCGGCATCGAGGCGAGGCACCGGCACAACGTGATCATGAGCGCCGCCGGCGTCGCGGCGGCCCTGCTCGTGCAGTTCCTGCCCGGCCAGCAGCTCGTCTGGCTGCCCGCCGTCGTCGGGGTGGCCCTGATGACCGTGTTCGCGGCGGAGCTGGTGCGGGGCGAGGGCGCCGAGCACCGGCTCGAGTCCGCGATCGCCTCGACGGCCGGCGTGCTCGCCGCGGTCAGCTCCTCCGGCTGGATCGCCCTGGCCGGCGACTACCGGGCCACGGGCTCCGACCCCGTGCTGCTCGTGGTGGTCGGGGCCGTCCTGGCCGCCCTCGTGGCCCTCGTGGGCGGCCGCGTCATCGCGGCGGCGCCGAAGAGCTCGCCCAAGCGCGGCGTCGTGGCGCTCGGCGTGACCCCCGTGGCGTTCCTCGGGGTGGGGGCCGTGTTCACTGCCCGGCTCGTGAGCACCGTGGTAGTTTAGGGCCATGCTTGCACTCGAAATCTTCTACCTCGCCCTGCTCGGCATCTCCGGTCTGTTCATCGCCGGGATCTCCCTCAAGGTGGTCCTGGGCCTGTTCAAGGGACAGCACTAGTCCCGTGCCCATCGAGATCCCCTCGGATCTGACCCCCGAGCTCGTCCCGTTCGCCTGGTTGCTGGGCACCTGGGAGGGCGACGGCTTCATGGGCTACGGCGAGGTCGAGCAGCGGCCCTTCCGGCAGCGCGTGACCTTCGAGCAGAACGGCCTGCCGTTCCTCGAGTACCGGGCGCAGACCACGCTCCTCGACGAGGAGGGGCAGCCGATGCGCCCGGCCACCGTGGAGCAGGGGTTCTGGCAGCTCGATCGCACCCTCGAGGACGGCGACGTGGGACCCGGGATGCTCCCGCCGGACCTCGTGCCCGTGCTCCAGGGCGCGGAGGACGTGGAGCGGATGCGCAACGCGGACGGCGGCTTCGACGTCCTCGTGACCCTGACCCACCCGGGCGGCATCGCCGAGCTCTACGCCGGGCAGATCAAGGGCCCCCGCATCGACCTCGCCACCGACGCCGTGATCCGCGCCCGCGGGGCCAAGGAGTACAGCTCCTCGACCCGCATGTACGGCCTGGTGCACGGCGACCTGTTCTGGGCCTGGGACATGGCCGCCCTCGGTGAGCCGCTGGCCACCCACGCCTCCGCGCAGCTGCGGAAGATCGGCTGATGCCCGTGACCGACCACCGTTCCCCCCTGCTCCTGCGCCCCGGCGCCGTGGAGGCCGAGCACCTGGACCGCGGGGTGGCCGCCCACTACGGCGACCCGCTGCGCGAGCAGCGCTCGCTCGTGCGGACCCCCGGCACCGTCGTGGACCTCTCCCACAAGGGCGTCGTCACCGTCACCGGGCCCGACCGGCTCAGCTGGCTCACCACGCTCTCCTCCCAGGTGCTCACCGGGCTGGAGCCCGGGCGCAGCACCGAGACCCTCTTCCTGTCCGTGCAGGGCAGGATCGAGTACGCCCCCCACGTGGTCGACGACGGCACCACCACGTGGCTGCTCACCGAGGCCGACGAGACCGCGCCCCTGCTGGCGTGGCTGGAGTCCATGCGCTTCGCGCTGCGCGTCGAGATCGAGGACCGCACCGGGCAGTGGGCCGTGCTCGGGGCCACCGGACCCGTGCCGGGCCTGCCCGCCACCGTCGTGTGGCGGGACCCCTGGCCCGAGATCGCCCCCGGCGGCTGGAGCTACGCCGACCTCCACGGCCCCCACCCGGGCGAGGAGCGCACCTGGTGGGAGCACCTCGTGCCCCGCGACGAGCTCGACAGCCTGACCCGCGACCTCCCGCTCGCCGGCGCCTGGGCCGCCGAGGCGCTGCGCATCGCCGCCTGGCGCCCGCGCCGGGGCGCCGAGACGGACGAGCGGAGCATCCCGCACGAGCTCGACCTCCTGCGCACCGCCGTGCACCTGGCCAAGGGCTGCTACAAGGGCCAGGAGACCGTCGCCCGGGTGCACAACCTCGGGCACCCGCCCCGCCGGCTGGTGCTCCTCGACCTCGACGGCTCGGAGCACACGCTGCCCGCCGCGGGGGCCGACGTGGTCGCGGGGGAGCGCACGGTGGGCCGCGTGACGTCCGTGCAGCTGCACCACGAGCAGGGCCCCATCGCGCTCGCCGTGCTCAAGCGCACCGTCGACCCGGCCGCCCAGCTCGTGGTCACGGACGGCGAGCAGCGGTGGGCCGCCGCACAGCAGGTCGTCGTCCCGCCGGACGCCGGGCAGGTGGTCGGCCGGCAGACGGGCTTCCTCCGGGGCCCCCGCTCCTAGCTCGCGCCCGGACGCCGGCGCCCCCGGGAACGCGGGCTCCGGGTCCGCGGTCCGGCGGGGCCGGCGGCCCCCGGGGGGGGCACGCCCCGGAGCCCGTCCGCGCGGCTCAGCGGCCGAAGAGGACCTTGGCCTCGTCCCAGCGGTGCTGGGGCACGGTCTTGAGCCCGGCCAGCGCCTCGCTGAAGGGCACCCGGACGAGGTCGGTGCCGCGGATGGCGACCATCTGCCCCCAGCCCCTCTCGTGCACCAGGTCCACCGCGGCCAGCCCGAAGCGGGTGGCCAGCACCCGGTCGAAACCCGTGGGGGCCCCGCCGCGCTGGATGTGGCCCAGGATGGTGTTGCGGGTCTCGATCCCGGTGGCCGCCTCGATCTGCTCGGTGACGTACTCCCCGACCCCGCCCAGGCGGGGCCGCCCGGAGTCCTCCACCCCCTTGCCGGCCAGCACGTCCCCGTGGCCCTCGGGGATGAAGCCCTCGGCGACCACCACCAGGGGGGAGCGGCCGCGGTCGTGGACCTCGGTGACCCAGGTGCAGACCTGGTCCATGGAGACCTGCTGCTCCGGGATCAGCACCGCGTGCGCCCCGGCGGACATCCCCGAGTGCAGGGCGATCCAGCCGACGTGGCGGCCCATGACCTCGGCGACCATGCACCGGTGGTGGGACTCCCCGGTGGTGCGCAGCCGGTCCATGGCGTCGGTGGCGATCTGCACCGCGGTGTCGAAGCCGAAGGTGTAGTCGGTGGCCTGCAGGTCGTTGTCGATGGTCTTGGGGACCCCGATCACGGGCAGTCCGGCCTCGGCCAGCCGCGCGGCCCCGGCCAGGGTGCCCTCGCCGCCGATCGCCACGATCGCGTCGATGTGGTGGCGCTCGAGCATCACGCCGATGTTCTCGGGCCCTCCGCCGGGGCCGGAGTAGGGGTTGGTGCGGGAGGTGCCCAGGATCGTGCCGCCCTCGCGGGCCAGGCCGCGGACGCGGGTGCGCGGCAGATCCATGATGTCGCCCTCGAGCACCCCGCGCCAGCCGTCGCGGAAGCCCACGAACTCGTGCCCGTAGGTCTTGATCCCGTGCAGCACGGCGCCGCGGATCACCGCGTTGAGTCCGGGGCAGTCCCCGCCGCTGGTCAGCAGTCCGATCTTCATCCGTACAGTCTCCTCCGGGTGGGCGGGGCGTGCGTGGCGGCCGGACGTGCACCGGCACGCCCAGTCTAGTGAGTACGGCCCCCGGCGGCAGGGCCCGGCCCGGACGTGTTGGCCCCGGCGCCCCTCCGCGTCCCCGGCCTAGACTGCCGGGGAGGGCCCCGCCGGGCCCGCGAGGAGGGATGGCGTTGAGCGCGGACAGAGAACCGGCCCGGGAGAACCTGCGGGAGTTCATCGACAAGCTGGTCGACCAGGGGTACACGGTGCGGGACGGGCAGTCCCCGGACCCGGACCTGATCGATCCGGGGGGCTCGGCGGTGGAGACCTGGCGGGAGGACTACCCGTACGCGGAGCGGATGAGCCGGGAGGAGTACGAGCTCGAGAAGTACCGGCTGCAGATCGAGCTGCTGAAGTTCCAGTACTGGGGCCAGGACCACGACCTCCAGCACGTCATCGTGTTCGAGGGCCGCGACGCCGCCGGCAAGGGCGGGACGATCAAGCGCTTCACCGAGCACCTGAACCCGCGCGCGGCCCGCGTCGTCGCCCTCACCAAGCCCTCGGACCGGGAGCGGGGGCAGTGGTACTTCCAGCGCTACATCCAGCACCTGCCCACCGCCGGGGAGATCGTGATGTTCGACCGCTCCTGGTACAACCGCGCCAACGTCGAGCGCGTCATGGGCTTCTGCACGGACCGGCAGTACGAGCAGTTCATGGCGCAGGCGCCCGTCTTCGAGAAGATGCTCGTGGACTCGGGCATCCACCTGACGAAGTTCTGGTTCTCCGTCACCCAGCACGAGCAGCGCACCCGGTTCGCGATCCGCCAGATCGACCCCGTGCGGCGCTGGAAGCTCTCGCCCATGGACCTCGCCTCCCTCGACCGCTGGGAGGACTACACGGACGCCAAGGAGGAGATGTTCCTGCGCACCGACACCGACCACGCCCCGTGGATCACGGTGAAGTCCAACGACAAGAAGCGGGCCCGGCTCAACGCGATGCGCTTCTTCCTGGACCAGTTCGACTACGAGGACAAGGACCCGGACGTGGTCTATCCCCCCGATCCGCTGATCGTCCGGCGCGGCCTGGAGGCCGTCGGCGACTGAGGCGCGGACCGTGCGCGACGGCGCCGCCCGTCCCTGCCAGGGGCGGGCGGCGCCGTCGGCGGGGCGGTCCCGGCTCAGCGGTCGGGACGGTCCACCAGGACGGCGTTGGCGGCGGCGTTGACGGCGGTCACGGCGAGGACGGAGGGCCAGGCCCCGATCCGCCTGGCCAGCGGGTGGGAGAGCCCGAAGCCGAGGACGTAGAGCCCGCCGAGCGCGGCCGTGGTCCCCGGCCCCCCGCGGTGCCACCACGAGTGGGCGGCCGCGGCGCCGGCGGCGGCCAGCACCGCACCGCCCAGGGGGCGCACACCGGTCGCCCGGGCGGTGGCGTACCCGCCGATCAGACCCGCGCTCACGAGGGCCGCCGCCGGCACGGACTCCGCCGCGGCCACGGCGCGGTCGAGGGCGCTCACGCGGCGCCCCCCAGGTACTCCTGGAGCCGGCGCAGGCCCTCGGCGAGGTCGTCGTCGCCCAGGGCGTAGGACAGGCGCAGGAAGCCGGAGGGGCCGAAGGCCTCGCCGGGGACCACGGCGACCTCCGCCTCCTCCAGGATCAGCTCCGCGAGCTCGGCGGAGGTCTGCGGCGTCGCGTCGCCGAACCGCCGGCCGAGCAGGCCGCGCACGTCCGCGTAGGCGTAGAACGCGCCGGTCGGGGTGGGGCACTCCACGCCGTCGATGGCGTTGAGCGCCTCGACCATGACCTTGCGGCGGCGGTCGAAGGCCTCCCGCATCCGGTGGGCCTCGTCGAGCGGGCCGGACACCGCCGCGAGCGCGGCCCGCTGGGCCACGTTGTTGACGTTGGACGTCAGGTGGGACTGCAGGTTCGTGGCCGCCTTGATGACGTCGGGGGCCCCGATCATCCAGCCCACCCGCCAACCGGTCATCGCGTACGTCTTGGCCACGCCGTTGAGGACCACCACGTTCTCGCCCAGCTCCGGCACGGCGGCGGCGATCGAGGTGAACGGCACGCCGTCGTAGGTGAGGTGCTGGTAGATCTCGTCGGTCAGCACGAAGATCCCCTTCTCCGCCGCCCAGCGGCCCACGGCCGCGGTCTCCTCGGGGGAGTACACGGCGCCGGTGGGGTTCGACGGCGAGCAGAACAGCAGCGCCTTGGTGCGCTCGGTCCACGCGGCCTCGAGCAGCTCGGGGGTGACCTTGTAGCCGAGCTCCGGCCCGGCGAAGACCTCCACCGGGTTGCCGCCGGCGAGCTTGATGGCCTCGGGGTAGGTCGTCCAGTACGGGGCCGGCAGCAGGACGTCGTCGCCCTCGTCCACGACCGTGGCGAAGGCCTCGAAGACGGCCTGCTTGCCGCCGTTGGTGACGAGGACCTGGGAGGGCTCCACCGTGTACCCGCAGCCCCGGGCGGTCTGCTCGGCGACCGCCTTCCGCAGCTCGGGCAGGCCCGCGGCCGGCGTGTACCGGAAGTTCGCCGGGTCCTGCAGGGCGGCCGCGGCGGCGTCCACGATGTACTGGGGCGTGGGGAAGTCGGGCTCTCCGGCGCCGAAGCCGATCACGGGGCGGCCGGCGGCCTTGAGCGCCTTCGCCTTGGCGTCCACGGCGAGCGTCGCGGACTCTGCGATGGCGCCGACGCGCCGGGAGATGCGGGACGTGGTCATGACCGGGGGCCTCCTGGAGGGGAACGGACGGTTTCCGCCGGGTGCGGCGGCGGCGGTGCGGACGCCCCCATGCTACTCGGGGGTCCGGCGGGCGGATCCGGCGCGCGGGCGGCCCGTCCCGCCCGGATTGCACCCCGCCGCCCGGGTCGCCTAGGATGGTCCACTGATGTCATCGACGCCTGCTCCGCCGCGCCGTCGCGGCGGGGCCGGATGGTAGAGTCGGTGACCGGGTCCGAGCGATCGAGGCCGGTGTTCCGACGCCGGGCGAGTTCGCGAGGCACGTAGGGCAGTGGCGCAATTGGTAGCGCAGCGGTCTCCAAAACCGCAGGTTGCAGGTTCGAGTCCTGTCTGCCCTGCTCCAGTCCGGGGCGGTTCCCGGCACCCCGGACCGGGGTGCCGGGAGCGGCCGCGGCGACGGCGGGCCGGCAGCACCGCGCGGCACGCACGAGTCCACACAGGGAGAGCCGATGTCGCAGACCACCGCCGGCCGGGCGTCGGGACAGCCCCCGGAGCAGGGGGCCGAGAGCCCCCGCGGTGTCTTCGGGCGCCTGTTCCTGTTCCTGCGCCAGGTCGTGGGTGAGCTCCGGAAGGTCGTCACCCCCACCCGGCACGAACTGGTCAACTACGTCCTGGTCGTCCTCGTGTTCGTCGCGTTCATGATGGTGCTCATCTCGGTCCTGGACCTCGGGTTCGGGCAGGCCGCCCTGTGGATCTTCGGGGAGGGGGACGCCGCCGGCTGATCCGGGCGGCGCACGGACCGGCACGGCCGGCCACCGTGACCCAGCAGAGCACGACATCCACGAAAGAACGTGAGGGAGATCCAGTGACCGAGCACGAGCTCGAAAACGGCACCGAGGCACCGGCCGAGGTCGACCAGCAGGCTCCGGAGCTGCCGGAGGCCGAGACCTCCGTGCAGGAGGACGACTTCGCGGCCGCCCACGAGCCGGACGAGGCCCCGGCGGCCGCGGACGCGGCTCCCGCCGAGCCGGCCGGCCCCGAGGCCGACGGGCCCGCGGAGGACGAGGTCCCCGCCGAGGAGGCCCCGGCCGCCGAGGACGAGGCGCCCGCCGTGGACCCCGTCGAGGAGTTCAAGTCGAAGCTGCGCCGCCAGGAGGGTGACTGGTACGTCATCCACACCTACGCCGGCTACGAGAACCGCGTGAAGACGAACCTCGAGACCCGCATCCAGTCCCTCAACATGGAGGACGACATCTTCCAGATCGAGGTGCCGATGGAGGAGGTCGTCGAGATCAAGAACGCCCAGCGCAAGATCGTGCGCCGGGTGCGGATCCCCGGCTACGTCCTGGTGCGGATGAACCTCACCGACGCCTCCTGGGGCGCGGTCCGCCACACCCCGGGCGTCACCGGCTTCGTCGGACAGGACGCCTACAACCCCGTGCCGCTGCGCCTCGACGAGGTCTTCGAGATGCTCAACCCGGTCTTCGAGGCCCCGCAGGGCGCGGGCGGCGAGACGGCGGCCCAGCCCAGCGCGCAGCCGCAGGTCGACGTCGACTTCGAGGTCGGCGAGTCCGTCATCGTCAAGGAGGGCCCGTTCGAGACCCTCCCCGCCACGATCTCCGAGATCAAGGTGGAGTCCCAGCAGCTCGTCGTCCTCGTGTCGATCTTCGAGCGCGAGACCCCCGTGACCCTCGGCTTCAACCAGGTCTCCAAGATCTGAGCCCCGCGGGCCGCTCCGGCCCGCCCCAGTTCCCGGCCCCCGCGGCGCATGCTTCGCCGCCGGGACCGCCCGGCCGCCGCGCCACGGCGGCCACCCGCCGTCGTACGCTCCTGTGCGCCGGTACGTCCAGCAGAAGAAGGACCAGCACATGGCTCCCAAGAAGAAGAAGGTCTCCGGCCTCATCAAGCTGCAGATCCAGGCAGGCGCCGCCAACCCGGCGCCCCCCGTGGGCCCGGCCCTCGGTCAGCACGGCGTGAACATCATGGAGTTCTGCAAGGCCTACAACGCGGCCACGGAGTCCCAGCGCGGCAACATCGTGCCCGTGGAGATCACGGTCTACGAGGACCGCTCGTTCACCTTCATCACGAAGACCCCGCCCGCCGCGCAGCTGATCAAGAAGGCCGCCGGCATCACCAAGGGCTCCGGCGTCCCGCACACCCAGAAGGTCGGCAAGCTCAGCATGGACCAGGTGCGCGAGATCGCCGAGACCAAGAAGGAAGACCTCAACGCCAACGACGTCGACGCCGCCGCGAAGATCATCGCCGGCACCGCCCGCTCCATGGGCATCGAGGTCGAGTGATCAGCCTCGGCTGACACCACCCACCGATATTGACGTGGCAGGGCCGAGCGCGGCCCGCAGACCACAACTGCACAAGGAGAAGAAGCAGATGGCAAAGCGCAGCAAGGCATACCAGGCGGCCGCCGCCAAGATCGACGAGGGCGCGCTGTACGCCCCGGCCGAGGCCGTGGCCCTGGCCAAGGAGCTCGACACCGCGAAGACCGACTCCACCGTGGAGGTCGTCCTCCGCCTGGGCGTCGACCCCCGCAAGGCCGACCAGATGGTCCGCGGCACCGTGAACCTGCCCAACGGCACCGGCAAGACCGCCCGCGTCGTCGTCTTCGCGACCGGCGACAAGGCCGCCGCCGCCGAGGAGGCCGGGGCGGACCACGTCGGCTCCGACGACCTGATCGCCCGCATCCAGGGCGGCTGGACCGACTTCGACGCCGCCGTGGCGACCCCGGACATGATGGGCAAGGTCGGCCGCCTGGGCAAGGTCCTCGGTCCCCGCAACCTGATGCCGAACCCCAAGACCGGCACCGTCACCATGGACGTGACCAAGGCCGTCAACGACATCAAGGGCGGCAAGATCGACTTCCGCGTCGACAAGCACTCGAACCTGCACTTCATCGTGGGCAAGACGTCCTTCGACGTGCAGAAGCTCGCGGAGAACTACGGCGCCGCCCTCGAGGAGATCCTGCGCCTGAAGCCCTCCGCGTCGAAGGGCCGCTACATCACGAAGGCGACCGTCTCGACCACGTTCGGCCCGGGCATCCCGGTCGACCCGAACGTCACCGAGGTCGTCGTCGGCGCCTGACGCCGTGCACCGGAGCCCGCGGGGCTCCGACGGGTGGGGGCCCGGCCGATGCGGCCGGGCCCCTTGCCGTCCGACGGGAGCAGTCCTCCCACGACCCAGCAGCCGGCGGTAGCCCGTCGGCGCCCACGGAACGGAGATCCCCACGTGAGCGAGCACCCCCCAGTGCGCATCGAGCTGATGCGCATCCCCGACGAGTTCGACGACGCCGCCCAGCAGCTGCTGGGGCGCGTCGCGGAGCTCGTGCGCCGGTCCCGGCAGCACGTGTGGGGGATCTCGGACCTCACCGGCGACGCCCAGGAGCTCTACCGGGACCTGCACGACCCCTTCGAGCGCGTCGTCGTCCTGCTCGCGTGGACCCAGGACCGGCTCACGGGGCGCGCCGAGGTCCGGATGCCCCTGGTCGCGCTCACCGACTCCGCCCACATCACCGTCGACGTGGACCCCGACGTCACCTCCCAGGGCACCGGCACCGAGCTGCTGGCCGCCGCCGAGCAGCTCGCCGTGGGAGAGTCCCGGCGGCACCTGCGGATCCAGACCGAGCACCCCGGGCCGCAGGAGATCCAGGGCGACGGCAGCGTCACCGGGGTCTTCCCCCTGATCACGCCGGGCATGGTCGAGTGGGTGGACGCCGCGGACGGCTCGGGCCGGCTGCCCGTGTCCAACCGGCAGACCCGCTTCGCCCTCAGCGCCGGCTACCGGCTCGAGTCGGTGAGCGACTTCGGGGTGCTGGACGTCCCGCTGCCGCCCCGGAGGGTCGAGGCCCTGCTGCGGGAGGTCGCCGCCTCGCCGGCGCCGGAGCCCTACCGGATCCACGTCTGGAGCGGGCCCGCCCCCGAGGAACGGCTCGACGAGCTCGCCGCCCTGCACTCGCGGATGGCCGCCGACTCCTTCCTGGCCCCCGTGGTCCCCGCCGACCCCGAGCCCTGGGACGCCGAGCGCGTGCGGCGCACCGAGCAGCTGCGCGCCGAGGCGGGCAACCGGTCCCTCGTGGCGGTGGCCGAGCACGAGCCCAGCGGGCGGCTCGTCGGGATGACCGAGATCGTCCTGGCGGGGGAGGCCCCGCCCATCGGCATGCAGGACGAGACCGTGGTCCTGCGCGAGCACCGCCGCCGGTGGCTCGCCACCCGGCTGAAGCTGGCGAACCTGCAGCAGCTCGAGCGGCTGGCGCCGAGCGTGCGCACGGTCTACTCCTGGAGCCACAGCGGCGACGACCGGATGAGCCGGGTCAACGGGCGACTGGGCTTCCGGGTGGCCGGGCGCAGCGGCGTGTGGGCCCGGGACTTCCCCGCGGCCTGAGCGACCGCGCGGGACCGGCGGCCGGACCGACGAACGGGCCGGCCCCGATTTGGCCGCGGCGGCTCCCTCGGGTAGCGTGGGACCCACCAAAGACCGCCGGTCGTGGTCCCCCCTGCCCGTGCACCCCGTTTCGGAGCGCGCATCACGGGAGGACCGCCGTAAGAGTTCCGCCAGGAACCGCCAGCGCAGGTGAACCAGCACAGCGAGCACGTCCCGTCCTGCACGGGGCGCGACGCCGAGCCCCGGGCATCTGCGCGGGGCTTTTTCTGTGCCCGGGCCCTTCCGGCAGCGACCGGCATCGAAGACCGGAAGGAGTACCATGGCGAACCCGGAAAAGGCAGCCGCGGTCGCCGAGTTGAAGGAGATGTTCTCCAGCTCGGACGCCGCTGTCCTGACTGAGTACCGCGGCCTCACCGTGGCCCAGCTCAAGGAGCTGCGCCGCTCGCTCGGTGAGAACGCCGAATACGCCGTGGTGAAGAACACGCTGACCGCGATCGCGGCCAAGGAGCTGGGCATCGACGCGTTCGACGGCCAGCTCGCCGGCCCGAGCGCGATCGCCTTCATCTCGGGGGACCCCGTCGAGGCCGCCAAGAGCCTGCGTGACTTCGCCAAGGCGAACCCGCAGCTCGTCGTCAAGGGCGGTTACCTCGAGGGCAAGGCCCTGAACGACGCGGAGATCAAGCAGCTCGCGGACCTCGAGTCCCGCGAGGTGCTGCTGGCCAAGGTGGCCGGTGCCGCCCAGGCGTCCCTGTCCCAGGCCGCGGCGCTGTTCCAGGCCCCGCTGTCGAAGACGGTCCGCACGGCCGAGGCGCTGCGCGCCAAGGTCGAGGAGCAGGACGCCTGACCAGCATCCCCGCCGCGAGGCACATTCTCACCACGGAACCAGACCGTCCCGCGCCGACGAAACCCGGCCGGGGCACACCATCGAAAAGGAGCCACAACCATGGCCAAGCTCACCACCGCTGAACTGATCGACGCGTTCAAGGAGCTCTCCCTCATCGAGCTCTCCGAGTTCGTGAAGGCCTTCGAGGAGACCTTCGACGTCACCGCCGCCGCCCCCGTGGCCGTCGCCGGTGCCGCCGCTCCGGCCGCCGCCGCCGAGGAGGCCGAGGAGCAGACCGAGTTCGACGTCGTCCTCGAGGCCGCCGGCGAGAAGAAGATCCAGGTCATCAAGGAGGTCCGCGCGCTGACCTCCCTCGGCCTCAAGGAGGCCAAGGACCTCGTGGACTCGGCCCCCAAGGCCGTCCTCGAGGGCGCCAACAAGGAGGCTGCGGACAAGGCCAAGGAGGCCCTCGAGGGCGCCGGCGCCACCGTCACCCTCAAGTAGGACCCAGCAGCACCCCGGACGCGTTCCCTCGGCGAACGCTCCAGCGAGGCCCCGGACGCACGGCGTCCGGGGCCTCGTGCCGTGCCCGGCCGTTCTGTGGGAGACTGGGCGCACAACCACATCGGCCGCCCGTGCGCCGCAGTGCCGACCGCCGCCGAGCGCGGCCCGGCCGGCGGAGCGCGCGGGTGGGGGCCTCGGAGGGGAGACCGGACGGGCCCCGACCCACGAGGAGCTGACCTTGTCCTTCCTGCCACGCCACCTCGGACCGGACGCCGCCGAGACCCGGAGCATGCTCGAGGTCGTCGGCGCCGCCGATCTCGACGAGCTCGTCGCCCGCGCCGTGCCCGCAGGCATCACCTCTGACCAGCCCCTGGAGCTTCCCGCCCCGCTGTCGGAGCACGAGGCGCTCACGGCCCTGCGCCGGGTCGCCGCGAAGAACCGCGTGATGACCCAGATGATCGGGCAGGGCTACGCGGACACCGTGACCCCGCCCGCGCTGCGCCGCAACATCCTCGAGAACCCGGCCTGGTACACCTCCTACACCCCGTACCAGGCCGAGATCTCCCAGGGACGCCTGGAGGCGCTGCTGACGTTCCAGAACGCCGTCATGGACCTCACCGGTCTCGACCTGGCGAACGCCTCCCTGCTGGACGAGGCCACCGCGGTGGCCGAGGCCGTGCTCATGATGCACCGGTCCAACCGCAGGGCCACGAGCCGGCGCGTCGTCGTGGACGCCAGGACGCTTCCCCAGACCCTCGCCGTGCTGCGCGGGCGCTGCCGGGCCGTGGGCATCGAACTGGTCGTCACCGACCTCGCCGAGGGGCTGCCCGACGGCGACCTCTTCGGCGTGGTCCTGAGCCAGGTGGGCGTCGACGGGGAGGTCGTCCCCCTCGCCGAGACCGCCGAGGCGGCGCACGCGCGGGGTGCGCTCGTGGCCGTGGCCACCGACCTGCTGGCCCTGACCCTGCTGCGCTCCCCGGGGGAGCAGGGGGCCGACATCGCCGTGGGCTCCGCCCAGCGCTTCGGGGTGCCGCTGTTCTTCGGCGGGCCCCACGCCGCGTTCATGGCCTGCCGCAAGGGCCTCGAGCGGAACCTGCCGGGCCGCCTGGTGGGCGTCTCGACCGACTCCTCCGGCCGGCCCGCCTACCGGCTGGCCCTGCAGACCCGCGAGCAGCACATCCGCCGGGAGAAGGCCACCTCGAACATCTGCACCGCCCAGGCCCTCCTGGCCATCGTGGCCGGCGCCTATGCGGCCTACCACGGCCCGGACGGGCTGCGCGCCATCGCCGAGCGCCTGCACGGACTGGCCGCCCGCCTCGCCGCCGGGCTCGCCGCCGGCGGCGTCCGCGTGGTCCACGACCGGTTCTTCGACACCGTGCTGGCCGAGGTCCCCGGCCGCGCCGACGCCGTGGTGGCGGCCGCCGCGGAGCGCGGGATCAACGTGCGCCGGGCCGACGCGGACCACGTGTCCGTGTCGGTCGGGGAGCCCCACGACGAGCAGGACGTCGACGCCGTGCTCGCCGCGTTCGGCGCCGCGGCCACGGACGACGGCGGCGAGGGGGACGCCTGGGAGCTCCCGGCCGAGCTGCTGCGCACCGACTCCTACCTCACGCACCCGGTGTTCACCCTGCATCGCTCCGAGACCGCGATGATGCGCTGGCTGCGCGCCCTCGCGGACAAGGACCTGGCCCTCGACCGGACCATGATCCCGCTGGGCTCCTGCACCATGAAGCTCAACGCCGCCGCCGAGATGGAGCCCATCAGCTGGCCCGAGCTCGCCTCCATCCACCCGCTGGCCCCCGAGGACCAGACCGTCGGCTGGCGCGAGCTCATCACCCAGCTCGAGGCCTGGCTCACGGAGATCACCGGCTACGCCGCGGTCTCCGTCCAGCCCAACGCGGGGTCCCAGGGCGAGCTCGCCGGGCTGCTCGCGATCCGCCGCTACCACCTCTCCCGGGGCGACCGGCAGCGCAAGACGATCCTCATCCCGTCCTCGGCCCACGGCACCAACGCCGCCTCCGCGGTGCTCGCCGACCTCAAGGTCGTGGTCGTGGCCACCGCCGGGGACGGCTCCGTGGACATGGAGGACCTCGCCGCGAAGATCGCGACCGTGGGGGACGAGCTCGCGGGCATCATGATCACCTACCCCTCGACGCACGGAGTGTTCGAGGAGCAGATCACCGACGTGTGCGCCGCCGTGCACGACGCAGGCGGCCAGGTCTACGTGGACGGCGCCAACCTCAACGCCCTCATGGGCCTCGCCCGGCCGGGCCGCTTCGGCGGGGACGTCTCCCACCTGAACCTGCACAAGACCTTCTGCATCCCGCACGGCGGCGGGGGACCCGGCGTGGGGCCCGTGGGCGTCGCGGAGCACCTCGTGCCGTTCCTGCCCGGCGACCCCGGGGATCCCGGCGCCGTGGACGGCGAGGAGTGGACGTTCCCCGTGTCCCAGGCCCGCTACGGCTCGGCCGGGGTGCTGCCGATCACCTGGATGTACATCGCCATGACGGGCGCGGAGGGGCTCACCGCGTCCTCGCGCACCGCGATCCTCAGCGCGAACTACGTCTCCACCCGGCTCGCCGACGTCTTCCCGACCCTCTACACCGGCCCCGGCGGGTTCGTGGCGCACGAGTGCATCCTCGACCTCCGCGCGCTCACGAAGGCCTCCGGGGTGACCGCGGAGGACGTGTGCAAGCGGCTCGTCGACTACGGCTTCCACGCGCCCACCCTCGCGTTCCCCGTGGCCGGCACGCTCATGGTGGAGCCCACGGAGTCCGAGAACCTCGCGGAGCTGGACCGGTTCGTGGCCGCGATGCGCGCGATCCACGCGGAGATGACCGCCGTGGCGGAGGGCGAGGTCGCGCTCGAGGACTCCGTCCTGCGCCACGCCCCGCACACCGCGGAGGTGCTCACGGCCGACGAATGGGACCGGGCCTACCCCCGCTCCCGGGCCGCCTACCCGCTGCCCGAGCTGCGCCTGGCCAAGTACTGGCCGCCCGTGGGCCGGGTGGAGAACGCCGCCGGGGACCGCAACCTCGTCTGCAGCTGCCCGCCCATCGAGGCGTTCGCCGCCGAGAGCCAGGCGACCGCCGAGGAGGCCGTCGAGTCCGGAGCCGTGGAGGCCGCCCGGTGAGCCCGGGTGCGCCGGGCCCCGGGGGCCGCTGAGACCCGGAGCACGAAATCTCTCATCCTACGAGCGGTGGGCGCCGGCGTCCACCGCTCGTGTGGACAGAGCCGCGATCGGGGCCTATGCTGGATCTTTGCGTTGTCCCTCATTCTGCGTGCCTTCATATAGCGGTGGGCGCCCCCGGGGAGCGAACCAGCATCGTCAGCCCGCTGGCCCTCGCACACCCGTATCCCCGAGCCGGGAACTGCGCGATTCAACTGCAGGTCTGTGGAAGGAATCCATCTTGGTCGCCTCGAGCACCGATTCGAACGTAACCGCTAACCGACCGGCCGACGGGGACGTCCCGCGCCGCATCTCCTTCGCCAAGATCCATGAACCGCTGGACGTGCCGAACCTGCTGGCCCTCCAGACGGACAGCTTCGACCGTCTCGTGGGCAACGAGCGGTGGCAGGCCCGCGTCCAGCAGGCCATCGAGACCGGGGAGCAGGGCATCGCCCGCACCTCCGGCCTGTCCGACATCTTCGAGGAGATCTCCCCGATCGAGGACTTCCAGGGCACCATGTCCCTGTCCTTCTCGGAGCCGGAGTTCTACGACCCGAAGTACACCATGGACGAGTGCAAGGACCGGGACGCCACCTACTCGGCGCCCCTGTACGTCAAGGCCGAGTTCATGAACAACAACACGGGCGAGATCAAGCAGCAGACCGTGTTCATGGGCGACTTCCCGCTGATGACCGAGAAGGGCACCTTCGTCATCAACGGCACCGAGCGTGTCGTCGTCTCCCAGCTCGTCCGCTCGCCGGGCGCGTACTTCGAGCGCGGCCAGGACCGCACCTCGGACAAGGACATCTACTCCGCGAAGATCATCCCGTCCCGCGGCGCCTGGTTCGAGCTCGAGATCGACAAGCGCGACCAGGTGGGCGTGCGCCTGGACCGCAAGCGCAAGCAGTCGGTGACCGTGCTGCTCAAGGCCCTCGGCTGGAGCGAGTCCCGCATCCTCGAGGAGTTCGGGGAGTTCGACTCCATCCGGGCGACCCTCGAGAAGGACACCGTCGAGTCCCGCGAGGACGCGCTGCTGGACATCTACCGCAAGCTGCGCCCGGGGGAGCCGCCCACGGTCGACGCCGCCCAGGCGCTGCTGGACAACATGTACTTCAACTCCAAGCGCTACGACCTCGCCAAGGTGGGCCGGTACAAGATCAACCGGAAGCTGGGCCTCGACAAGGCGTTCGAGGACGAGGACGCCTCGGTGCTCTCGGTCGACGACATCGTCGCGATGATCCGCTACCTCGTGACCCTGCACGCCGGCGGCGGCACCATGAAGGGCGTGCGGGACGGCGAGCCCCGCGAGGTCGTCGTGGACGTCGACGACATCGACCACTTCGGCAACCGCCGCATCCGCGCGGTCGGCGAGCTGATCGAGAACCAGATCCGCACCGGCCTGTCCCGGATGGAGCGCGTGGTGCGCGAGCGCATGACCACCCAGGACGTCGAGGCGATCACCCCGCAGACCCTGATCAACATCCGCCCGGTCGTGGCGGCGATCAAGGAGTTCTTCGGCACCTCGCAGCTGTCGCAGTTCATGGACCAGAACAACCCGCTCGCGGGCCTGACCCACAAGCGCCGCCTGTCCGCGCTCGGCCCGGGCGGTCTCTCCCGCGACCGCGCCGGCATGGAGGTCCGTGACGTCCACCCGTCGCACTACGGCCGCATGTGCCCCATCGAGACCCCTGAGGGCTCCAACATCGGCCTCATCGGCTCGCTGGCGACCTACGGGCGGATCAACCCGTTCGGCTTCATCGAGACGCCCTACCGCAAGGTCGTCGACGGCCTGGTGACCGACGACGTCGAGTACCTCACCGCCGACGACGAGCGCGGCGTCACGATCGCCCAGGCCAACGCCCCGCTGGGCCTGGACAACCGGTTCGCCGAGGACGCCGTGCTCGCGCGCGCCGCCGACGGCTCCGGCGAGGCCGTGCTGGTCGACCCGACCGCCGTGCAGTACATGGACGTCTCCCCGCGCCAGATGGTATCCGTGGCGACCGCCCTCATCCCGTACCTCGAGCACGACGACGCCAACCGCGCGCTCATGGGCGCCAACATGCAGCGCCAGGCCGTGCCGCTGCTCGAGTCCGAGGCCCCGCTCGTGGGCACCGGCATGGAGCGCTACGCGGCCCTGGACGCCGGCGACTCCGTGCTGGCGCGCAAGGCCGGCGTGGTCGAGGAGGTCTCGGCGAACCTCGTGCGCGTGCTCAACGACGACGGGACGACCACGGTCTACCCGATCAACAAGTTCACGCGCTCGAACCCGGGCAACACCTACAACCAGCGCGTCATCGTCTCCGAGGGCGAGCGGGTCGAGGAGCGCTCGGTCATCGCCGACGGTCCCTCCACGGACCAGGGCGAGCTGGCCCTGGGCAAGAACCTGCTGGTGGCCTACATGTCCTGGGAGGGCCTCAACTACGAGGACGCGATCATCCTCTCCCAGCGCATGGTCTCGGAGGACGTGCTCACCTCGATCCACATCGAGGAGCACGAGATCGACGCCCGCGACACGAAGCTGGGCGCCGAGGAGATCACCCGGGACATCCCGAACGTGTCCGAGGAGGTGCTGTCCGCCCTCGACGAGCGCGGCATCATCCACATCGGCGCGGAGGTCCAGGCCGGCGACATCCTGGTGGGCAAGGTCACCCCGAAGGGCGAGACCGAGCTGACCCCCGAGGAGCGCCTGCTGCGGGCCATCTTCGGCGAGAAGTCCCGCGAGGTGCGCGACACGTCCCTGAAGGTGCCCCACGGCGAGTCCGGCACCGTCATCGGCGTGCGCGTCTTCGACCGCGACGACGAGGACGACGACCTGCCCGCGGGCGTCAACCAGGTGGTCCGGGTGTACGTGGCGCAGAAGCGCAAGATCACGGACGGCGACAAGCTCGCCGGCCGCCACGGCAACAAGGGCGTCATCTCGAAGATCCTGCCGCTGGAGGACATGCCGTTCCTCGAGGACGGGACCCCCGTGGACATCATCCTCAACCCGCTGGGCGTGCCCGGCCGCATGAACCTCGGGCAGGTCCTCGAGGTGCACACCGGCTGGCTCGCCAAGCAGGGCTGGAACATCGAGGGCGAGCCCGAGTGGCTCGACCGGCTGCCGAACTTCCCGAAGCAGTCCGGGCCCACGAACGTGGCCACCCCGGTGTTCGACGGCGCGCGGGAGGAGGAGATCTTCGACCTCCTCGACCACACCAACCCGACGCGGGACGGCGCGCGGCTGATCGACCGGTCCGGCAAGGCCCGCCTGTTCGACGGCCGCTCCGGCGAGCCGTTCCCGGACCCGGTGTCGGTGGGCTACCAGTACATCCTGAAGCTGCACCACCTCGTGGACGACAAGATCCACGCGCGCTCGACCGGCCCGTACTCCATGATCACCCAGCAGCCGCTGGGCGGTAAGGCGCAGTTCGGCGGCCAGCGCTTCGGCGAGATGGAGGTCTGGGCGCTCGAGGCGTACGGCGCCGCCTACACGCTGCAGGAGCTGCTGACGGTCAAGTCCGACGACGTGCACGGGCGCGTGAAGGTCTACGAGGCCATCGTGAAGGGCGAGAACATCCCGGAGCCGGGTGTCCCCGAGTCCTTCAAGGTCCTCATCAAGGAGATGCAGTCGCTGTGCCTGAACGTCGAGGTGCTCTCGGCCGACGGCAACACCATCGAGATGCGCGATTCGGATGACGAGGTCTTCCGGGCGGCCGAGGAACTGGGCATCGATCTCTCGCACTCCGAGCCCAGCTCGGTCGAAGAGGTCTGATCCCCCTCGGTCCACCCCGACGAGACGTCAACTTTTCCAGAGAAAGAGATAAAGGACCCTCATGTCCAACGAATCTTCACTAGGCCTCATGCGGATCGGTCTTGCGACCGCGGAGGACATCCGGACCTGGTCCTACGGCGAGGTCAAGAAGCCGGAGACCATCAACTACCGCACGCTCAAGCCCGAGAAGGACGGCCTGTTCTGCGAGAAGATCTTCGGTCCCACCCGGGACTGGGAGTGCTACTGCGGCAAGTACAAGCGCGTGCGCTACAAGGGCATCATCTGCGAGCGCTGCGGCGTGGAGGTCACCCGTGCCAAGGTGCGCCGTGAGCGCATGGGCCACATCGAGCTCGCCGCTCCCGTGACCCACATCTGGTACTTCAAGGGCGTGCCCTCGCGGCTGGGCTACCTGCTGGACCTCGCCCCGAAGGACCTGGAGAAGGTCATCTACTTCGCGGCGTACATGATCACGTCCGTGGACGAGGACGCCCGCCACGACGACCTGCCCAACCTGCAGGCCGCCGTGGACCGCGAGAAGGCGCAGATGGAGTCCACCCGCGACTCCGACATCGCCGCGATCGCCCGCGACCTCGAGACCGAGCTCGGCCGGGTCGAGGAGGAGGGCGGCAAGGCCGCGGAGAAGCGCAAGCTCCGCGACTCCGCCGACCGCCAGATGGCCAACGTGCGCAAGCGCGCCAACCTGGAGATCGACCGCCTCGAGCAGGTCTGGGACCGCTTCAAGAACCTCAAGGTCAACGACCTCGAGGGCGACGAGGCGCTCTACCGCGTCATGGTGGACCGCTACGGGATGTACTTCGAGGGCTCGATGGGCGCCGAGGCGATCAAGAAGCGCCTCGAGACCTTCGACCTCGAGGCCGAGGCCGAGTCCCTGCGGGAGACCATCGCCACCGGCAAGGGCCAGCGCAAGACCCGCGCCCTGAAGCGGCTCAAGGTCGTCAACGCGTTCCTGACCACGGACAACTCCCCGCTGGGCATGGTCCTGGACGCCGTCCCGGTGATCCCGCCGGAGCTGCGCCCGATGGTCCAGCTCGACGGCGGCCGCTTCGCCACCTCGGACCTCAACGACCTCTACCGGCGCGTGATCAACCGCAACAACCGGCTCAAGCGCCTGCTCGACCTGGGCGCCCCGGAGATCATCGTCAACAACGAGAAGCGGATGCTGCAGGAGGCCGTGGACTCGCTGTTCGACAACGGCCGCCGCGGCCGCCCGGTCACCGGGCCGGGCAACCGTGCGCTGAAGTCGCTGTCCGACATGCTCAAGGGCAAGCAGGGCCGCTTCCGGCAGAACCTCCTCGGCAAACGCGTGGACTACTCCGGCCGCTCGGTCATCGTGGTCGGCCCGCAGCTGAAGCTGCACCAGTGCGGTCTGCCCAAGCAGATGGCGCTCGAGCTGTTCAAGCCGTTCGTGATGAAGCGGCTCGTGGACCTCAACCACGCGCAGAACATCAAGTCGGCCAAGCGCATGGTCGAGCGCTACCGCCCCCAGGTGTGGGACGTGCTCGAGGAGGTCATCACCGAGCACCCCGTGCTGCTCAACCGTGCCCCCACCCTGCACCGCCTGGGCATCCAGGCGTTCGAGCCGCAGCTCGTCGAGGGCAAGGCCATCCAGCTCCACCCGCTCGTGTGCGGCGCGTTCAACGCCGACTTCGACGGCGACCAGATGGCCGTGCACCTGCCCCTGTCCCCGGAGGCCCAGGCCGAGGCGCGCATCCTGATGCTGTCCTCGAACAACATCCTGAAGCCCTCGGACGGCAAGCCGATCGCCCTGCCCTCGCAGGACATGATCATCGGGCTGTACCACCTCACCACCGTCCGCGAGGGCGAGGAGGGGGAGGGCCGCGCGTTCTCCTCGGTGGCCGAGGCGATCATGGCCCACGACGCCGGGAAGCTGCACCTCAACGCGCTGTGCCGGATCGAGCTGGACGACTTCGTGCCGTTCGAGGGCTGGGAGGCCCCCGAGGGCTGGGAGCCGGGCTCGCCCGTGGTCGTGGAGACCACGCTGGGCCGCGTGCTGTTCAACGAGACGCTGCCCGAGGACTACCCCTGGGACGAGGCCGTCGCGGACAAGAAGCACCTGTCCGCGCTGGTCAACGACCTCGCGGAGCGGTACCCGATGGTGACCGTGGCGCACACCCTCGACGAGCTCAAGGACGCCGGGTTCCACTGGGCGGCCCGCTCGGGCGTGACCGTGGCCATCTCGGACATCGCGACCCCGCCGGAGAAGCCCGCCATCATGGAGGGCTACGAGGCGCAGGCCGCGAAGATCCAGGGCCAGTACGACCGCGGTCTGATCGACGACGACGAGCGTCGCTCGGAGCTCATCGACATCTGGACGAAGGCCACCGACGAGGTCGCCCAGGCCATGCAGGCGAACCTCTCGCCGCTGAACACCATCAACCGGATGGTGTCCTCCGGCGCCCGAGGCAACTGGATGCAGGTCCGCCAGATCGCCGGCATCCGCGGGCTCGTGTCCAACCCGAAGGGCGAGATCATGCCCCGCCCGATCAAGTCCTCCTACCGGGAGGGCCTGTCGGTGCTGGAGTACTTCATCGCGACCCACGGTGCCCGCAAGGGCCTGGCCGACACCGCGCTGCGCACGGCGAACTCGGGCTACCTGACCCGTCGTCTCGTGGACGTCTCCCAGGACGTCATCGTGCGGGAGGCGGACTGCATGACGGAGCGCGGCCTGAACCTGCCGCTCGCCGACGTGCAGGAGTCCGGTGCCCGGGTGCTGCACGAGGACATCGAGAACACGGTGCACGGCCGCGTGCTCGCGGTGGACGTGGTGGACGTCAACGGCGAGATCCTGGCCGAGGCCGGCACGGACCTCTCCGACGCGCTCATCAGCGCCCTCTTCGCGGGCGGGGCCGACACGGTGCGCGTGCGCTCCGTGCTGACCTGCGAGTCCGCGGTGGGCGTGTGCGCGGCGTGCTACGGCCGCTCGCTGGCCTCCAACCAGCTGGTGGACATCGGCGAGGCCGTGGGCATCATCGCCGCGCAGTCGATCGGTGAGCCCGGCACGCAGCTGACGATGCGCACCTTCCACACCGGTGGCGTGGCGTCCTCGGACGGCGACATCACCCAGGGTCTGCCCCGCATCCAGGAGCTCTTCGAGGCCCGCACGCCCAAGGGCGTCGCGCCGATCTCGGAGGTCGCCGGGCGGGTCAGCATCGAGGACACCGAGAAGGCCCTCAAGCTCGTCGTGACCCCGGACAACGGGGACGAGGCGATCGGGTACCCGGTGCTGCGCCGCGCGAAGCTGCTCGTGACCGAGGGCGACCACGTCGAGGTCGGCCAGCAGCTGGTCTCGGGCGCCGTGGACCCCAAGGAGGTGCTGCGCATCCGCGGACCGCGGCAGGCGCAGAAGCACCTCGTGGACGAGGTGCAGCGCGTGTACCGCTCCCAGGGCGTGGGCATCCACGACAAGCACGTGGAGGTCATCGTGCGGCAGATGCTGCGCCGCGTGACGATCATCGAGTCCGGCGAGACGGACCTGCTGCCGGGCGAGCTCGTGGAGAACGTCCGCTTCCTGGAGGCCAACCGCAAGGCCGTGGCCGAGAGCAGCCGCCCGGCCGCGGGCCGGCCGGAGCTGATGGGCATCACGAAGGCCTCGCTGGCCACCGACTCGTGGCTGTCGGCCGCGTCCTTCCAGGAGACCACCCGCGTGCTCACGCAGGCGGCCATGGAGGGCAAGTCCGACCCGCTGGTGGGCCTCAAGGAGAACGTGATCATCGGCAAGCTGATCCCGGCCGGCACCGGGCTCGCGCGGTACAACAACATCGACGTGGAGCCGACGGACGAGGCGAAGGCCTCGCTGTTCACGGAGCCGGGCTCGTTCTCGGACTTCAGCTACGCGGAGGAGAACTCCTCGCCCGCCGAGTTCCAGGCGATCCCGCTGGAGGACTACGACTTCGGCTCCAACTGAGGTCGGCGTCCCCCGACAGGACGTGGTCACTCCCGTGATCACCAGGCAGCCCCGTTCCGGAAGACCCGTCTTCCGGGGCGGGGCTGTCCCCGTCCCGCGGCGGGCCGCGGCACACGTCCGCGGTGCACGGCCGGGGACCAGGAAGGAGCGTCAGGAGCCACCATGGCGAACTCACCCACCGGGGAGTCCGTGCTCGAGCGGGCGGACCGGATCCTCGCGGCGTTCACCGCCGAGAACTCCCGGCTGACGGGGGGCCGGATCGCGGCCCTCACCGGCCTGCCCACGGCCACCGCGCACCGGCTGGCCCGGGACATGGCCCGCCAGGGCTGGCTCGAGCGGGTGGAGGGCGGGCACTACGTGATCGGCACCCGGCTGTGGGAGCTGGCCAACCGCTCCTCGCGCGAGCTCGGGCTGGCGCGCGCCGCCCGCCCGTTCATGGGCGACATCCACGCGGTGCTGCGCCAGCACGTGCAGCTCGGCATCGTGGAGGGCCGCGAGGTGCTGCTCGTGGAGCGGCTCTCGCACCCCCGGGCGGTGCCCGTGCGCGCCGAGGTCGCGGGCCGGCTGCCCCTGCACCTCTCGGCCACGGGCCTGGTCCTGCTGGCGCACGCGCCGCAGGAGTACCGGGAGGAGTACCTCCGGGGCCCCCTCGACGCGTTCACCGAGCTCTCCCCGACGGACCCCGGGCTGCTGGCCGCGGAGCTCGAGCGGATCCGCGGCGCGGGCCACGCCCTGCAGACCGGCTACCTCGAGGCGGGGACGGCGGGCATCGCCGTGCCCGTGCGGGGCCGCGGCGACCAGGTGGTGGCGGGCCTGGGCGTCATCACCCCCGCGGGCGACCCCGCCGCGCGCGCCGGCGCGATCGTCCAGGCGCTGCACACCGCCGCGCACGGCATCCGCCGGACGCTGCGGGACGCCTCCCGCTGAACCGACCGCGCCGCCGGACCGGCCGCGCCGCCGGACCCGCCGCCCCGCCGCCGCTCCCGTCCCGTTCAACGGGAAGACTGTGGTGCCGCCCACAGCCCGCTGGGACACTGGACACGATTCCCGTCGTATCACCAGGAGCACTCATGAGCGCACAGCGCACCGTTCTCAGCACCCAGGTCGGCATCGTGGGCGGCGGCCCGGCCGGGCTGATGCTCGCCCACCTGCTCGGCCGCGCCGGCATCGACAGCATCGTCGTCGAGAAGCGCGAGAAGGACACCATCCACGCCACCCACCGGGCCGGCATCCTCGAGGCCCCGACCGTGCGAATGCTGGTCGAGGAGGGCGTCGACGGGCGCGTGCTCACCGAGGGCCACGAGCACGAGGGCACCGTGCTGCGCTTCCAGGGCGAGAGCCACCGCATCGACTTCAAGGAGCTCGTCGGCGAGTCCGTGTGGCTCTACCCGCAGAACGAGGTGTTCCTGGACCTGGCCGAGGCCCGCGAGCGCGACGGCGGGGACGTGCGCTGGTCGGTCACCGGCACCGAGGTCCTGGACCTGACCACCGACCGGCCGGGCATCCGCTTCACCGACGCCGCGGGCGAGGACTTCGAGATCCGCTGCGAGGTCCTCGTGGGCGCCGACGGCTCGCAGAGCATCTGCCGCCGCGCGATCCCCGAGCAGGAGCGCACCGACAACTTCATCGAGTACCCCTTCGCCTGGTTCGGGATCCTCGCCGAGGCCCCGCCGAGCGCCCCGGAGCTCATCTACGCGAACTCCGAGCACGGCTTCGCCCTCGTCTCCCAGCGCAGCGACACCGTCCAGCGGATGTACTTCCAGTGCGACCCGGACGAGGACGTCGACGACTGGGACGAGGAGCGGATCTGGGCCGAGCTCCAGCGCCGCGTCGCGGGCCCCGACGGCCTGCGGCTCCAGGAGGGGCCCATCTTCGACAAGACGGTGCTGAAGTTCCGCTCCTACGTCTGCGAGCCCCTGCGCCACGGCAACCTGTTCCTCGTGGGCGACGCCGGCCACACGGTGCCCCCGACCGGGGCCAAGGGTCTGAACCTGGCGTTCTGCGACGTCCGCGTGCTCGCCCCGGCGCTCGTGGAGTTCTTCCGCTCCGGCGACGACTCCGGGCTGGCCGGGTACTCGGCCACGGCGCTGGAGCGCGTGTGGAAGGCCCAGAACTTCTCCTACTGGGCCACGCAGCTCATGCACACCCAGCCGGGGGAGAACCCCTTCAACCAGAAGCGCCGGCACGGCGAGTTCAAGGCCATCACCGGCTCGGCGCGCGGGGCCGCCTACTTCGCGGAGTCCTACACGGGCTGGCCCGACGACCGCTGACGGCCGCGCCCGTCGACTGTGACCCCAGAATAAGTTCGCACAACGAACACGTGTGCGAATGCTGCACCGGATGCGCTAGCCTCGAAGAGTTCTCCGCGCAGGCGCCGGCCACCGCGGGCGCGACGCCCGCCGGTGCGGCAGCCACCTCGCAACAAAGGAGCTGAACCATGACCGACCAGGACCAGGGGACGGGGGAGGCCTTCGTGCACCTCACCCCGAAGGGACCCGACGACGCGGCCGACACGCAGGCCGACCTCGACCGCGAGATGGCGCAGGTCGCCGAGGACTACGCGGCGTCTGGGCGCACCGAGACGCAGCCGCGTCTGGACTACGCCCCCTACCGCAGCTCGATCCTGCGGCACCCCACCAAGGACCTGCACCACGCGGACCCCGAGACCATCGAGCTGCACGCCCCCGCCTTCGGCGAGCGGGACGTGCACCGGCTCGAGTCGGACCTGACCATCCAGTCGGGCGGGGAGCCCATCGGCGAGCGGATCAAGATCCGCGGCCGGGTCCTCGACGGCGACGGCCGGCCCGTGCGGAACCAGCTCGTGGAGATCTGGCAGGCCAACGCGGCCGGGCGCTACATCCACAAGCGGGACCAGCACCCCGCGCCCATCGACCCGAACTTCACGGGCGTGGGCCGGTGCCTGACCGGCGACGACGGCTCCTACGAGTTCGTCACCATCAAGCCCGGACCGTACCCCTGGAAGAACCACCACAACGCCTGGCGGCCCGCGCACGTGCACTTCTCGCTGTTCGGCACGGACTTCACCCAGCGGATGATCACCCAGATGTACTTCCCCTCCGACCCGCTGTTCGCCCTGGACCCGATCTTCCAGTCCATCGTGGACCCGAAGGCCCGCGAACGGCTCGTGGCCCGGTACGACCACGACACCTCGGAGCACGAGTGGCTGCTCGGCTACACGTGGGACATCGTGCTCAGCGGCTCGAACCGCACCTGGACGGAAGGCGACTCCAATGTCTGAGACCCCGGCGAACCGCAAGCTCCCGGCCACCCCCGGCCAGACCATCGGGCCGTTCTTCGGCTACGCGCTGCCCTACGACAAGGGCGAGCTGCTCGTGCCGCTCGGGCACCCGCAGGCGGTGCGTCTGCACGGGACCGTCACCGACGGCCACGGCGAGCACGTGCCGGACGCGATGCTCGAGATCTGGCAGGCCGACGGCAACGGCGACGTGCCCACCGCGACCGGCTCGCTCGTGCGCGACGGCTGGACCTTCACCGGCTTCGGCCGCGCGTCCGTGGACAACGAGGGCCACTACACCTTCACCACTGTGGACCCGGGGCCGACCGAGCCCGGCAAGGCGCCGTTCATCACGCTGACGGTCTTCGCCCGCGGCCTGCTCAACCGGCTGTTCACCCGCATCTACCTGCCGGAGGACACCGAGGCGCTGGCGAACGACCCGCTGCTGGGCTCGCTGCCCGAGGACCGGCGCCGCACGCTGATCGCCGAGCGCGAGGCCGACGGCTCCCTGCGCTTCGACGTCCGGATGCAGGGCCAGGACGAGACCGTCTTCCTCACCTACCCGAACCTCGAGCAGTGACCCGCCCGTGGGGGGGGGCCCCGCCCGGGGGCCCCCCCCCCCCCCCCCCCCCCCCCCACCCCCCCCCCCCCCCCCCCCCGGGGCGCGCCCGCCCCCCACCCGGCCGCGCCCCGCCGGTGGTCGCCGGGCGGGCCCCGGCCCCTTCTCCCCCCCCCCCCCCCCCCCCCCCCCCCCCCCCCGGCGGCCCCGGCGGGGGGGGGCCCCGGGGCGGGGCCCCCCCCACGGCACCGCCGACCACGACGCACGACCGGACGACCACCGAAGGAGGACGCGCATGACCGACGCCGGGCTGCTCCGCCCCGGGGCCCACCGGGGCGACGCGCACACGGACGACACCGCCGTGCTCCAGGCGCTGCTCGACGTCGAGGCCGCCTGGGTCGCCGCGCAGGCGGACGCCGGGCTCGCCCCCCGCGCCGCCGCGGAGTCCGCCCGCGCGGCCGCCCGCGCCGCCGACTACGACGCCGGGGACATCGCCCGGCGCGCCGAGGGCGGCGGCAACCCGGTCATCCCGCTCCTCGCCGACTACCGGCGCCGGCTGGGGGAGCTCGACCCCGACGCCGTGCGCTTCGTGCACCGCGGCCTGACCAGCCAGGACGTCATGGACACCGCCATGATGCTCCTGGTCCGGCGCGCCGCCGAGCCCCTGGGACGGCAGCTGTCCGGCACCGCGGACGCCCTGGCCCGGCTGGCGCAGACCCACCGCGGCACCCTCCAGGCCGCCCGCACCCTGACGCAGCACGCGCTGCCCACCACCTTCGGCCTCAAGGCCGCCGGCTGGCTCGCCGGACTGCAGGACCTCGAGGCGGACCTCGCCGGGCTCACCCGGCTGCCGGTGTCCTGGGGCGGGGCCGCCGGCACCCTCGCCGGGAGCATCGCGCTCTTCCCCGGCACGCCCGACGCCGCCGAGCAGGCCGTCGAGCTCGCCCGCCGCTGGGCCGGCGAGCTGGGGCTGAGCATGCCGGCGCACGTGTGGCACACCAGCAGGCGGCCGGTCCTGCGCACCGCGGAGACCCTGGCCGCCGTCTGCGCGGCCCTGGGCCGGATCGCCAACGACGTGCTGCTCCTCTCCCGCCCCGAGCTCGGCGAGCTGCGCGAACCGGCCGCTGAGGGGCGCGGCGTGTCCTCCGCGATGCCCCAGAAGCAGAACCCGGTGCTCTCCGTGCTGCTCAAGCGCACCGCCCTGACCGCGCCCCAGCTCGTCGCCCAGCTCCACCTCGCCGCCGCCCAGTACGTCGACGAGCGCCCCGACGGCGCGTGGCACACGGAGTGGCCGGCGCTGCGGGAGCTGGCCCGGCTCGCCGTGGCGGCGTCGTCGCACGCGGCCGAGCTCACGGCGGGCCTGACCGTGGACCCCGCCCGGATGCGGGCCAACCTGGACGCGTCCGGGCCCGCCGTGCTCGCCGAGCGGATCAGCGCGGCGCTCGCGCCGCTGCTGCCGCCCGCCGCCGACGGCGCCACGGGGAAGCAGCAGGTCCAGGCGGTCGTGCGCGAGCACGCGAGCGACCGGCAGGGCATGCTCGACGCCCTCGAGGGCCTCGCCGCGGGCACCCTCCTGGCGGACGGCACCCCCGTGGACCGGGGGGTCGTGACCCGGCTGCTCGACCCCGCCGGCTACCTCGGCGCCAACGACCTGCTGATCGACCGGGTGCTCGAGCGGCACGACCGGTCGGCGAACGATCCTTCGACCACGTCCGGCGGGTACGCCGGGACCAGCGCCAGGAGCACCGCATGAGCGTCCCCGTCCTCACCCTCGTCGAGTTCGCCGACCGGCCGGCACCGTCCGCGCAGGCCCCGCTGCTGGTGCTCGGCCCCTCGCTGGGCACGTCCGTGACGTCGCTCTGGTCGGGCGTGGCCCGGCGGCTCGGGGCCGACGTGCGGGTGCTGGGCTGGGACCTGCCCGGGCACGGCGCCTCCGCACCCACCGACGAGCCGTTCACCGTGGCCGAGCTCGCCCGGGCGGTGCTGACGGCCGTGGACCGCCACCGCGCGGCGCCCGGGGCCGAGATCGAACGACCGTTCTTCTACGCGGGCTGCTCGATCGGCGGGTGCGTGGGGCAGCAGCTGCTCCTCGACGCCCCGGAGCGGGTCCGCGCCGCCGCGCTGGTCGGCACCGCCGCCCGGGTGGGGGAGCCCGGTGCCTGGGCGCAGCGTGCCGAGCTCGTGGCCGCGGCCGGCACCCCCACCCAGGTCGTGGGCTCCGCGCAGCGGTGGTTCGCCCCGGGCTTCATCGAGCGGGACGCGGCCACCACCACGGCCCTGCTGCACGACCTGCAGGGCGCGGACCGGTTCTCCTACGCCCGGGCCTGCGAGGCCCTCGCCGCCTTCGACGCGCACGCGGAGCCCGCCCCGGCCGACGTCCCCGTGCTCGCCGTGGTGGGCGCGCACGACGTCGCGACGCCGCCGGAGTCGGTGGCGCGGCTCGCGGAGGCGACCGGCGGGCGTCTCGTCGTCGTCGAGGGCGCCGGCCACCTGGTGCCCGCCGAGGCCCCGCAGGACGTGGCGCGGCTGCTGGACGAGCACTTCGGCCGGCAGGCCCCCACGACGACCACGACCCCCGAAGGAGCACGAGCATGAGCAGCAATCCCCGGCGCACCGAGCAGGAGGCGCACGCGGACGGCATGGCGGTGCGCCGCGAGGTGCTCTCCGACGCCCACGTGGACCGCGCCGAGGCCGGCAAGGACGCCTTCACCGCCGAGTTCCAGGACTTCATCTCCCGCTACGCGTGGGGCGAGATCTGGACCCGGCCGGGACTGGACCGGCGGATGCGCAGCGCCGTCACCCTGACCGCGCTGATCGCCGCCGGGCACTGGGAGGAGTTCGAGATGCACGTCCGCGCCGCCCTGCGCAACGGCCTGGAGCGGGACGAGATCAAGGAGATCCTGCTGCAGTCGGCGATCTACCTCTCCGTGCCCTCGGCCAACAACGCCTTCAAGCACGCCAAGCAGGTCCTCGACGCCCTCGACGCCGAGGGCGCCTGAGTCCTGCGCGGCCCCGCGCCACGCCCCCGTGCCGGTCGCGCCCCGTGACCGACGCCCCACCACCCCGAGACCCCGGGACCCCGACCCCCGTGACCGACCTGCAACGACGCAAGTGAGGAACACCATGACCCAGGCCTACATCTACGACGCCGTCCGCACGCCCTTCGGCCGCTTCGGCGGCGCCCTGGCGGGCGTGCGCCCCGACGACCTGGCCGCCCTCGTGGTCGGCGAGCAGCTCCGGCGCGCATCCGCGCTGGACCCCGCCGCGATCGACGAGGTCGTGCTCGGCAACGCCAACGGCGCCGGCGAGGAGAACCGCAACGTCGCCCGCATGGCCACGCTGCTGGCCGGGCTCCCCGTGGAGCTGCCCGGCACCACCGTCAACCGGCTGTGCGGCTCCTCCCTGGACGCGGCGATCATCGCGTCCCGGCAGATCGCCGCGGGCGAGGCCGACGTGATGCTCGTCGGCGGCGTCGAGTCCATGAGCCGGGCCCCCTGGGTGCTCCCGAAGACGGAGAAACCCTACCCGGCCGGCGACATGACCCTGGCCTCCACCACGCTGGGCT
The DNA here is from genome assembly GCF_049716185.1 of Kocuria sp. CH-021. NCBI lineage: Bacteria > Bacillati > Actinomycetota > Actinomycetes > Micrococcales > Micrococcaceae > Kocuria > Kocuria sp. CH-021. Next base: position 260,633 of record NZ_JBNAFK010000001.1, read on the forward strand.
GGCGGCTCGTCAACCCGAGCATGAACTCCGCGTGGACCGTGTCCCTGGGGGAGGCCACCGAGCAGCTCGCCGAGCGGCACGGCATCACCCGCGACCGCATGGACGAGTTCGCGCACCGCTCCCACCAGCTCACCCAGCAGGCCTGGGACGAGGGCTTCTACGCGGACCTCACCGTCCAGGTCCCCGGCACCGAGCTGACCCAGGACGAGTCCGTCCGCGCGTCCTCGACCGTCGAGAAGCTGGGCGGGCTCAGGACCGTCTTCCGCTCGGCGGAGCAGGGCGGCACCGTCACCGCCGGCAACGCCTCGCCGCTCAACGACGGCGCCTCCGCCGCCCTGCTGGGCTCCGAGAAGGCCGCCGAGCTGACCGGCCTGCAGCCCCTCGCCCGCATCGCCGGCCGGGGCGCGGCCGCCAACGAGCCGCAGTTCTTCGGCTTCGCCCCGGTCGAGGCCGCGAACCTCGCCCTGCGGCGCGCCGGGATCGGCTGGGACGACGTCGCCGCCGTCGAGCTCAACGAGGCCTTCGCCGCTCAGTCCCTCGCGTGCGTCGACGCCTGGGGGATCGACCCGGGAATCGTCAACCGGCACGGCGGCGCCATCGCCATCGGCCACCCCCTCGGGGCCTCCGGGACCCGCATCCTCGGCACGCTCGCGCGGTCCCTGCAGGCCTCCGGGCAGCGCTGGGGCGTCGCGGCCATCTGCATCGGCGTGGGCCAGGGCCTCGCCGTCGTGCTCGAGAACGAGAACGCCTGAGACCCGCGAGGGACCCGGGCGAAGAAGACCACCGAAGAGAGGCACAACGCATGCTGAACATCGCAGACAGCTGCGCGCAGGCCGTGGCCCCGATCCACGACGGCGCGACCGTCATGATCGGCGGCTTCGGCGTGGCCGGCCAGCCCGTCGAGCTCATCGACGCGCTGATCGACCACGGCGCCACCGACCTGACGGTCGTGAACAACAACGCCGGCAACGGCGACGTGGGCCTGGCCCGGCTGATCCAGCTGGGGCGCGTGCAGAAGATCATCTGCTCCTTCCCGCGCCAGTCCGACTCGTGGCACTTCGACGAGAAGTACCGGGCCGGGCAGATCGAGCTCGAGGTCGTCCCCCAGGGCAACCTCGCCGAGCGCATCCGCGCCGCCGGCGCCGGCATCGGGGCGTTCTTCACCCCCACCGGCTACGGCACCCCGCTCGCCGAGGGCAAGGAGGTCCGCGAGATCGACGGCCGCCACTACGTCCTGGAGCACCCCATCAAAGCCGACTTCGCCCTGACCAAGGCGCACGTCGCGGACCGGGCGGGCAACCTCGTGTACCGCAAGACGGCGCGCAACTTCGGCCCCATCATGGCCGCCGCGGCCGCCACCTCCATCGTGCAGGTCGCGGAGCTCGTGGAGCGCGGCGGGCTGGACCCCGAGGTCGTCGTGACCCCGGGCATCTACGTGGACACCGTCGTGCGGATCGACGCGCCGGCCCAGACCGACCCCCGAGAGGAGCTCTGACATGAGCGAGAACACCGTGGACGTCGTGCCCATGACGTCCGAGACCCCGCTCGCCCCGGAGGAGCTGGCCCGCCTGGTGGCCCGCGACATCCCGGCCGGCTCCTACGTCAACCTCGGCATCGGCCAGCCGACCCTGGTCTCCAACTACCTGACCGCCGAGGACGACGTCACCCTGCACACCGAGAACGGCATGCTCGGCATGGGCCCCGAGGCCCACGGCGACGAGGTCGACGCCGACCTCATCAACGCGGGCAAGATCCCCGTGGTCGAGACGCCGGGCTGCTCCTACTTCCACCACGCGGACTCCTTCGCCATGATGCGCGGCGGGCACCTCGACTGCTGCGTGCTCGGCGCGTTCCAGGTGGACCGGAAGGGCAACCTCGCCAACTGGCACACGGGCAAGCCGGACGCGATCCCCGCGGTGGGCGGGGCCATGGACCTGGCCACCGGTGCGAAGATGACGTTCGTGATGATGTCCCTGCAGACCAAGAAGGGGCAGTCGAAGCTCGTGGAGCAGTGCACCATGCCGCTCACCGGCGTGGGCTGCGTCTCGCGGATCTACACCGACCAGGCCGTGTTCCTCATCGAGGAGGACGGCGTCTCGGTGCGCGAGACCTTCGGGACGAGCTTCGAGGAGCTCCGGCAGATCGTCGACGTCCCGCTGCGGCCCGCCCGCTGAGCACCGCACCGACCCGGGGGGAGCGGCGGCCGGCACCGGCCGCCGCGCCCCCGGACGAGGCCCACAGGAGGCCACCGATGACCGAGCAGGACCCCACCGCCCCGGCGGGGGAGCGGAGCAGCCCGGGACAGTTCGTGCAGTCGCTGGCGCGCGGGCTCGGCGTGATCACGGCCTTCGACGCCCGGCACCCCCGGATGACCCTCAGCGACGTGGCCCGGCGCACCGGGCTCACCCGCGCCACCGCACGCCGGTTCCTGCTCACCCTCGAGGAGCTGGGCTACGTCCGGACCGACGGGCGCCTCTTCGAGCTCACCCCCATGGTCCTCCAGCTCGGCTACTCCTACCTCTCCTCGCTGTCGCTGCCGGCCCTGGCCGCCCCGCACCTCGAGACGCTCTCGGCGCAGGTCGAGGAGTCCACGTCCGCCTCCGTGCTGGACGGCTCCGACATCGTCTACGTGGCCCGGGTCTCCACGCACCGGATCATGACCGTGGCGATCGCCGTGGGCACCCGTTTCCCCGCCCACGCCACGTCCATGGGCCGGGTCCTGCTCGCCGCGCTGGACGCGGAGCAGCTCGCCGGGTACTTCCGCACCGCGCGCATCGAGCGGCTGACCGCCCACACCCTCACCGATCGCGCCGCCCTCGAGGCGGACCTGCGGCAGGTGCGCGCCCAGGGGTGGGCCCTCGTGGACCAGGAGCTCGAGGTGGGGCTGCGCTCGGTCGCCGCCCCGGTGACCGACGGCACCGGCCGCGTGGTCGCGGCCGTGAACGTCTCCATGCGCGTGGGGATGCCCGGGGCGAGCGCCGGGGACCCGGTGGACGACGTCGTGCCGCCACTGCTCGAGTGCGCCCGGCGGATCTCCGCCGACCTCGCCGCGACCGGGCGCTGACCGCACGCCGGGACCGCGCCGGCCGGACGGGCGGGCCCGCGTTTTCCCGCCCCGGCCGGCGTCTGATAGGCTGTCGAGGAATTGAACGGTCATCCCTCGGCGCCCGCCGCCCCTGGAGGCCGGAGAAATCATGGCAGAACGGACTCGGTCCTCTGGTACGCGGTGTGTACCAAAATGCCATCCTTTTCGTCTGCCCAGCTACCTTCGGCGCGGCGACCGTGGTGCCCGCCCGCCGGGCCCACACCGAGCGCCGCACCCGCACCAGGCCCCGGCCGGGAGCGGGGAGCCGAACACCCAGCGGGCCGCTGACGCGTCCCGTCCGATCAGGAGACACTGTGCCTACAATCCAGCAGCTGGTCCGCAAGGGCCGGACCCCGAAGGTCGTCAAGACCAAGGCGCCCGCACTCAAGGGCAGCCCCATGAAGCGCGGTGTGTGCACCCGCGTGTACACCACCACGCCGAAGAAGCCGAACTCCGCGCTGCGCAAGGTCGCCCGCGTGAAGCTCAACGGCGGCGTCGAGGTCACGGCCTACATCCCCGGTGAGGGCCACAACCTCCAGGAGCACTCCATCGTGCTCGTCCGCGGCGGTCGCGTGAAGGACCTCCCCGGTGTCCGCTACAAGATCGTCCGCGGCGCGCTCGACACCCAGGGTGTCAAGGGCCGCCAGCAGGCCCGTTCCCGTTACGGCGCCAAGAAGGAGAAGAAGTAATGCCTCGTAAGGGTCCCGCTCCCAAGCGCCCGCTCGTCGTCGACCCGGTCTACAGCTCCCCGGTCGTCACGCAGCTGATCAACAAGGTCCTCCAGGACGGCAAGAAGTCCACCGCCGAGCGCATCGTCTACGGCGCCCTCGAGGGCGTCCGGGCGAAGTCCGGCGCCGACCCCGTCGCCACCCTCAAGAAGGCCCTGGAGAACGTCAAGCCGGCCCTCGAGGTGAAGTCCCGCCGCGTCGGCGGCGCCACCTACCAGGTGCCCGTCGAGGTCAAGCCGGGCCGCGCCCAGGCGCTGTCCCTGCGCTGGCTCGTCGGCTACTCCAAGATCCGCCGTGAGAACACCATGACCGAGCGTCTGCAGAACGAGATCCTGGACGCGTCCAACGGTCTCGGTGCCGCCGTGAAGCGCCGCGAGGACACCCACAAGATGGCGGAGTCCAACAAGGCCTTCGCCCACTACCGCTGGTAGAATCTTCCAGGCCTGTCGGCCCCATCCGGGCCGGCAGGCCGCCGGCACCATCTCCGAAAGGGAACCACCGTGGCACTTGACGTGCTTACCGACCTCAAGAAGGTCCGCAACATCGGCATCATGGCGCACATCGATGCCGGTAAGACCACCACCACCGAACGCATCCTGTTCTACACCGGTATCTCCCACAAGCTCGGCGAGACCCACGATGGTGCCTCCACCATGGACTGGATGGCGCAGGAGCAGGAGCGCGGCATCACGATCACGTCCGCCGCGACGTCCTGCTACTGGCACGACAACCAGATCAACATCATCGACACCCCCGGCCACGTGGACTTCACGGTCGAGGTCGAGCGCTCCCTGCGCGTGCTCGACGGCGCCGTGGCGGTCTTCGACGGCAAGGAGGGCGTCGAGCCCCAGTCGGAGACGGTCTGGCGCCAGGCCGACAAGTACGACGTGCCCCGCATCTGCTTCGTCAACAAGATGGACAAGCTGGGCGCCGACTTCTACTTCACCGTCGACACCATCATCAACCGCCTCGGTGCCAAGCCGCTCGTGATGCAGCTGCCGATCGGCGCCGAGTCCGAGTTCACCGGCGTGGTCGACCTGCTCACCATGAAGGCCTTCGTCTGGCCGGGCGACTCCAAGGGCGACGTCTCCCTGGGCGCCAAGTACGAGATCCAGGAGATCCCCGCCGACCTGCAGGAGCGGGCCGAGGAGTACCGCAACCAGCTGGTCGAGTCCGTCGCCGAGGCGGACGACGAGCTCATGGAGAAGTACCTGGGCGGCGAGGAGCTCACCCTCGAGGAGCTCAAGGCCGGCATCCGGAAGCTGACCATCAACTCCGAGGCGTACCCCGTGCTGTGCGGCTCCGCGTTCAAGAACCGCGGCGTGCAGCCGATGCTCGACGCCGTCATCGACTTCCTGCCGTCCCCGCTGGACGTCCCGAACGTCGAGGGCCACGCGCTCAACGACGAGGAGGAGGTCCTCACCCGCCCCGTCGACTACAGCGCCCCCTTCTCGGCGCTCGCGTTCAAGGTCGCCTCGCACCCGTTCTACGGGCAGCTGACCTACATCCGCGTGTACTCCGGCAAGGCCGTCAACGGCGAGCAGGTCCTCAACTCGACCAAGGGCAAGAAGGAGCGCATCGGCAAGCTGTTCCAGATGCACTCCAACAAGGAGAACCCGGTCGACGAGATCCGGGCCGGCCACATCTACGCGGCCATCGGGCTCAAGGACACCACCACGGGCGACACCCTGTGCTCCCCGCAGGAGCCGATCGTGCTCGAGTCGATGACCTTCCCGGCCCCCGTGATCTCCGTGGCCATCGAGCCGAAGACCAAGGGCGACCAGGAGAAGCTCTCCACCGCGATCCAGAAGCTCTCGGCCGAGGACCCCACGTTCACCGTGTCCCTCAACGAGGAGACCGGCCAGACCGAGATCGGCGGCATGGGCGAGCTCCACCTGGACATCCTGGTGGACCGCATGAAGCGCGAGTTCCGGGTCGAGGCGAACGTCGGCAAGCCCCAGGTGGCCTACCGCGAGACCATCAAGAAGGCCGTCGACAAGGTCGACTACACGCACAAGAAGCAGACCGGCGGCTCCGGCCAGTTCGCCAAGGTGCAGGTGGCGTTCGAGCCGATCCCGCTGGACGCCGAGGAGCTCTACGAATTCGACAACAAGGTCACCGGCGGCCGCGTCCCGCGCGAGTACATCCCCTCCGTGGACGCCGGCATCCAGGACGCCATGCGCCTGGGCATCCTCGCCGGGTACCCGGTCGTGGGCGTCAAGGCCACGCTGCTCGACGGTGCCTACCACGACGTCGACTCCTCCGAGATGGCGTTCAAGATCGCCGGCTCCATGGTCTTCAAGGAGGGCGCCCGCCGGGCCCAGCCCGTCCTGCTCGAGCCGCTGATGGCCGTCGAGGTCCGCACGCCCGAGGAGTACATGGGCGAGGTCATCGGCGACCTGAACTCCCGCCGCGGCCAGATCCAGTCCATGGAGGACGTGTCCGGCGTCAAGCTGGTCAAGGCCCTCGTCCCGCTGTCCGAGATGTTCGGCTACATCGGCGACCTCCGGTCCAAGACCCAGGGCCGCGCCGTGTACTCGATGCAGTTCGACAGCTACTCGGAGGTTCCCAAGGCCGTCGCCGAGGAGATCGTCCAGAAGAACCGCGGCGAGTAGGCACCACCCCCTCGGCCCCGGCCGGGAATTTCATCAAACAAGTACAGCCAAAGTAGACTTGCAGAGGTTTCAGTACTGCTGAGCGCCTCAAGCTCCCCCCACACCACGCGGCGGGGAAGTGCTGAGCAAGTTTCGACAAATGTTCTAGGAGGAACAACCATGGCGAAGGCCAAGTTCGAGCGCAGCAAGCCGCACGTCAACATCGGCACCATCGGCCACGTCGACCACGGCAAGACGACGCTCACGGCTGCCATCTCCAAGGTCCTGGCCGACAAGTACCCGGACCTCAACGAGCAGCGCGACTTCGGCGCCATCGACTCCGCCCCGGAGGAGAAGCAGCGCGGCATCACCATCAACATCGCGCACATCGAGTACCAGACGGAGAAGCGTCACTACGCTCACGTGGACGCCCCGGGCCACGCCGACTACGTCAAGAACATGATCACCGGTGCGGCCCAGATGGACGGTGCCATCCTCGTGGTCGCCGCCACGGACGGCCCCATGGCCCAGACCCGCGAGCACGTGCTGCTCGCCCGCCAGGTGGGCGTGCCCTACCTGCTGGTGGCCCTGAACAAGTCCGACATGGTCGAGGACGAGGAGCTGCTGGACCTCGTCGAGATGGAGGTGCGCGAGCTCCTCTCCGACCAGGGCTTCGACGGCGACAACGCGCCGGTCGTCCGCGTCTCGGCGCTGAAGGCACTCGAGGGCGACCCCGAGTGGGTCGCCAAGGTCGAGGAGCTCATGGAGGCCGTCGACGAGAACGTCCCCGACCCCGTCCGCGACATGGACAAGCCGTTCCTCATGCCGATCGAGGACGTCTTCACCATCACCGGCCGCGGCACCGTGGTGACGGGCCGCGCCGAGCGCGGCACGCTGCCCATCAACTCCGAGGTCGAGATCGTCGGCATCCGTCCGGTCCAGAAGACCACGGTCACCGGCATCGAGATGTTCCACAAGCAGATGGACGAGGCCATGGCGGGCGAGAACTGCGGCCTGTTGCTGCGCGGTCTCAAGCGTGACGACGTCGAGCGCGGGCAGGTCGTGTGCAAGCCGGGTTCCATCACCCCGCACACCGACTTCGAGGCCAACGTCTACATCCTCTCCAAGGAGGAGGGCGGCCGCCACAACCCGTTCTACTCCAACTACCGTCCGCAGTTCTACTTCCGGACCACCGACGTCACCGGCGTCATCACGCTGCCCGAGGGCACCGAGATGGTCATGCCCGGCGACAACACCGAGATGACGGTCGCGCTGATCCAGCCGATCGCCATGGAGGAGGGCCTCGGCTTCGCCATCCGTGAGGGTGGCCGCACCGTGGGCTCGGGTCGCGTCACCAAGATCAACAAGTAGTCCCCGGACTGCTCGATCCGCCCGGAACCCCCCCGCCGCTCCTGGAGTGGCGGGGGGTTCCGCGCGTCCCGGTCCGGCTCGCCGCGCTCAGCCGGTGAGCTGGTGCAGGCAGAGGACGTTGCCCTCGGAATCGGTGAACCACGCCGCCTTCATGCCCTCGGCGGTGAGGACGTGGTCCACGGTCCGCAGGCCGGGCAGGTCGTAGTCCTGGAACCGGACGCCCCGGCCCTCGAGCTCGCGCACCGCGGCCTCGACGTCGTCGACCTCGAAGCTGGCCTGCGTCAGCTCCGACGCCGGTGCGTCCGGACGCAGCAGCAGCTGCAGACCGGTGTGCCCGTCCTCGCTGAGCAGCACGCTGTCGGCCTCGAGGTCGGGGCCGGGGGAGAGACCCAGCGTCTCGTGGTAGAACTGCCGGGCGCGGTCGAGCTCCCGGACGGGAACGATCGCGATCAGTCGCGCGGTGGACAGCATGGGACCCATCTCCTGCGGATGTCGGTGTGCGGACGCGGCCAGGATACGGCCGCGGGCGCCGGCGGGGGTTGCGAAAGGCTCACGGATCCGGCACGGATCCGCACGAGCCCGGTCCCGGAGGCGCGGCCGCGCGTTTGCGCCGGTCTGCCATCTCTGGCAGGATGGAGGACGTTGTTCAAGCGCCGACGCGTGCTCTCAACGGTTCGAACCGGCAGACCCCAGGACACCACCGGGTCCCGAAGCAGAACCGGGGGCCAGCAGCTCGTGGAAGCTGCCACGCACGGACCACATACAGCCCACCCCGAGTAGCGGACCCGGTGCGCCCTCGTGTTCTGCACGAGGCGACACGCCCGAGTTCGGGGGTCGGAGCTCCAGCAGGGTGAGGAACCCGGATCCTTCCGGATTCAGTCTGCGTGGAGGGGCGCCCACCAGGCGGCGCCATGCACAAGGAGTCCCCAGGCTCCGTCACAGGGAAGTACGTTCAAGAAAGAGAGTCACGACGCCATGGCGGGACAGAAAATCCGCATCCGGCTGAAGTCTTATGACCACGAGGTCATCGACGTCTCGGCCCGGAAGATCGTTGAGACGGTGACGCGCGCAGGCGCCACGGTGGTCGGCCCCGTGCCGCTGCCCACGGAGAAGAACGTGTACTGCGTCATCCGCTCGCCGCACAAGTACAAGGACAGCCGTGAGCACTTCGAGATGCGCACGCACAAGCGGCTGATCGACATCATCGACCCCACGCCGAAGGCCGTCGACTCGCTCATGCGCCTCGACCTGCCGGCTGACGTGAACATCGAAATCAAGCTGTAAAGAGGATCGCATCCCAATGACTACCACTTTCGAACGCCAGGTGAAGGGCCTGCTGGGCACGAAGCTCGGCATGACCCAGGTCTGGGACGAGAACGGGAAGTTCGTGCCGGTGACCGTCGTCAAGGCGGACTCCAACGTCGTGACCCAGCTGCGCAACCAGGACCGGGACGGCTACTCCGCCGTGCAGATCGGATTCGGTGCGATCGACCCCCGCAAGGTCACCCAGCCGCTGGCCGGCCACTTCGAGAAGGCCGGCGTGACGCCGCGCCGCCACGTCGTGGAGCTGCGCACCGCCGACGCGGACACCTACGAGCTGGGCCAGGAGCTCTCCGTCGAGCTCTTCGAGGCCGGCCAGAAGGTCGACGTGATCGGCAAGACCAAGGGCAAGGGCACGGCCGGTGTCATGAAGCGCCACGGCTTCTCCGGCGTCGGCGCCTCCCACGGTGCCCACAAGAACCACCGCAAGCCGGGATCCATCGGCGGCGCGTCCTACCCCGCTCGCGTGTTCAAGGGCATGCGCATGGCGGGCCGCATGGGCGCCGTCCGTCACACGACGCAGAACCTCACCGTTCACGCCGTGGACGCCGAGAACTCCCTGCTGCTCATCAAGGGTGCCCTGCCGGGCCCCAAGGGTTCGGTCGTCCTCGTCCGCACCGCAGTGAAGGGAGCCTGATCAGACCATGGCAACTCAGACCGTCAACGTCGAACTGCCCGCCGAGATCTTCGACGTCCAGACCAACGTGCCCCTGCTGCACCAGGTCGTCGTCGCTCAGCTGGCCGCGGCCCGCCAGGGCACGCACAAGACCAAGAACCGCGCCGAGGTCTCCGGTGCCGGCCGCAAGCCCTTCAAGCAGAAGGGCACCGGCCGTGCGCGCCAGGGCTCGATCCGCGCCCCGCACATGACCGGCGGCGGCGTGGTGCACGGCCCCACCCCGCGCGACTACAGCCAGCGCACCCCCAAGAAGATGAAGGCCGCCGCCCTGCGCGGAGCCCTCTCGGACCGGGCGCGCAACAACCGCATCCACGTGGTCGAGTCGATCGTGGAGGGCGCCGTGCCCAACACGAGGACCGCCCGGGAGACGCTGCGCGGACTCTCCGACCGCAAGAACCTGCTGGTCGTGCTGCACCGCTCGGACGACGTGTCCGCGCTGTCGGTGCGCAACCTCGACGACGTGCACACCCTCTACGCGGACCAGCTCAACACGTACGACGTGCTGGTCTCCGACGACGTGGTCTTCACCAAGGACGCGTTCGAGTCCTTCGTGGCGGCCGCCAGCAAGAAGAAGCAGGAGGACGCCAAGTGAGCGCGACCACCATCAAGGATCCCCGGGACGTCATCATCGCGCCGGTCGTCTCGGAGAAGTCCTACGGGCTCATCGACGAGGGCCGCTACACGTTCTTCGTGGCGTCCGACTCGAACAAGACGCAGATCAAGTACGCCGTGGAGCAGATCTTCGGCGTCAAGGTCGAGTCCGTGAACACCATCAACCGTGCCGGGAAGCGGAAGCGCACGCGCTTCGGCTGGGGTCAGCGCAAGGGCACCAAGCGTGCCGTTGTGACCCTGAAGGAAGGCACCATCGACATCTTCGGCGGTCCGCTCGCCTGAGCGGAGACCACTTTAACGAGGAACTGACACATGGCTATCCGTAAGCACAAGCCGACAACCCCGGGCCGTCGCGGCTCCTCCGTTGCCGACTTCGCAGAAATCACGCGCACGACCCCCGAGAAGTCGCTGGTCCGGCCGCTGCCCAAGAAGGGCGGGCGGAACAACACCGGCCGCATCACCACCCGGCACAAGGGTGGCGGGCACAAGCGCCAGTACCGCGTCATCGACTTCCGTCGCCACGACAAGGACGGCGTCGACGCCAAGGTCGCGCACATCGAGTACGACCCGAACCGCACGGCGCGCATCGCGCTGCTGCACTTCGTGGACGGCTCCAAGCGCTACATCATCGCGCCGAACCGCCTCTCCCAGGGCGACGTCGTCGAGTCGGGCCCCGGCGCCGACATCAAGCCCGGCAACAACCTGCCGCTGCGCAACATCCCCGTCGGCACCGTGATCCACGCCGTCGAGCTCCGTCCGGGCGGCGGCGCCAAGCTCGCCCGCTCCGCCGGCGCGTCCGTGCAGCTCGTGGCCAAGGAGGGCAAGTACGGCCAGCTCCGGCTGCCCTCCGGCGAGATCCGCAACGTCGACGTGCGCTGCCGCGCCACGGTCGGCGAGGTCGGCAACGCCGAGCAGTCGAACATCAACTGGGGCAAGGCCGGCCGCAACCGCTGGAAGGGCGTCCGCCCGACCGTCCGCGGTGTGGTCATGAACCCCGTCGACCACCCGCACGGTGGTGGCGAGGGCAAGACCTCCGGTGGCCGCCACCCGGTCAACCCGAACGGCAAGCCCGAGGGCCGCACCCGCCGCCCCAACAAGGAGAGCGACAAGCTCATCGTCCGCCGTCGTCGTACCGGCAAGAACAAGCGCTAAGGAGCCTGACACATGCCACGCAGCCTGAAGAAGGGCCCTTTCGTCGATCAGCACCTTTATCTGAAGGTCGCCAAGGAGAACGACAAGGGCACCAAGAACGTCATCAAGACGTGGTCCCGCCGCTCGATGATCGTCCCCGACATGCTGGGGCACACGATCGCCGTGCACGACGGACGCAAGCACATCCCCGTGTTCATCACCGAGTCGATGGTCGGGCACAAGCTCGGCGAGTTCGCCCCCACGCGGACCTTCCGCGGCCATGTGAAGGACGACAAGAAGGGCAAGCGCCGCTGATCCTCCGGGATCCCGCAGCGTGAGCACTTCGAGAAGACGAGAGAAGGAAAGCAATGGAAGCCAAGGCATCTGCGCGCTACATCCGCGTGACGCCTATGAAGGCCCGGCGCGTCGTCAACCTGATTCGTGGCCAACAGGCGAATGAGGCTCTGGCGATTCTGAAGTTCGCCCCCCAGGGTGCTTCGGAGCCGGTGTTCAAGGTCCTCCAGTCGGCGGTCGCCAACGCGCGCCAGCTGGCGGACCGCGACGGCCTGCCGTTCAAGGAGGAGGAGCTCGTGGTGAGCGAGGCCTTCGTCGACGAGGGTCCGACCATGAAGCGGTTCCAGCCGCGGGCCCAGGGCCGCGCCTACCGCATCAACAAGCGCACGAGCCACATCACCGTGATCGTGGCGAGCCCTGACAGCGAGGAGGTCCGCTAAGTGGGACAGAAGATCAACCCGCACGGGTTCCGGCTGGGCATCACCACCGACCACGTGTCGCACTGGTACGCGGACTCCACCAAGGAGGGCCAGCGCTACAAGGACTACGTCCGTGAGGACATCAAGATCCGCAAGCTCATGTCCACGGGCATGGAGCGGGCCGGCATCTCCAAGGTCGAGATCGAGCGGACCCGGGACCGCGTGCGCGTGGACATCCACACCGCCCGCCCCGGCATCGTCATCGGCCGCCGCGGCGCCGAGGCCGACCGCATCCGCGGCGAGCTCGAGAAGCTCACGGGCAAGCAGATCCAGCTGAACATCCTCGAGGTCAAGAACCCCGAGGTGGACGCCCAGCTGGTCGCCCAGGGCGTCGCGGAGCAGCTCGCCTCCCGCGTGGCCTTCCGCCGCGCCATGAAGAAGGCCATCCAGTCGGCGCAGCGCGCCGGCGCGAAGGGCATCCGGATCCAGTGCGCCGGCCGCCTCGGCGGCGCCGAGATGAGCCGCTCGGAGTTCTACCGCGAGGGACGCGTGCCCCTGCACACCCTGCGGGCGAACATCGACTACGGGTTCTTCGAGGCCAAGACCACCTTCGGCCGCATCGGCGTGAAGGTCTGGATCTACAAGGGCGACCTGACCGCGAAGGAACTGGCGGCCCAGCAGGCCGCCGCTCCCTCGCGCGGCCGCGGCGGCGACCGTGACCGTCGTGGCGGTCCCGGCGAGCGTCGCGGCGGCGGCGACCGCCGTCGCACCGACCGTAACGACCGTGGCGGACGCCGTGAGCGCAACGACTCCGCCGCCTCCCCGGCCCCGGCCGCGGGGGCGACCAACGCAGAGGGTGGTAAGTAAATGCTCATCCCACGTCGTGTGAAGTTCCGCAAGCAGCACCACCCGAAGCGGTCGGGCGCTGCCAAGGGCGGCACCACCGTCGCCTTCGGCGAGTGGGGCATCCAGGCGCTCACGCCGGCCTACGTGACGAACCGTCAGATCGAGGCCGCGCGTATCGCCATGACCCGCCACATCAAGCGTGGCGGCAAGGTCTGGATCAACATCTACCCGGACCGCCCCCTGACCAAGAAGCCCGCCGAGACCCGCATGGGCTCCGGCAAGGGCTCCCCCGAATGGTGGGTCGCCAACGTCAAGCCCGGGCGCGTGATGTTCGAGCTCTCCGGTGTCTCCGAAGAGGTCGCGCGCGAGGCCCTGCGGCTGGCGATCCACAAGCTCCCGATGAAGGCACGCATCGTGCGTCGCGAAGGTGGTGAATGAGAATGGCTGTTGGATCCAAGGATCTGAGCATCGAGAACCTCGCGGCCCTCGACAAGGACTCTCTGGGTGAGGCGCTGCGCAAGGCGAAGGAGGAGCTGTTCAACCTCCGCTTCCAGTCCGCAACCGGTCAGCTCGAGAACAACGGCCGCCTCAAGGCCGTCAAGCGCGACATCGCGCGCATCTACACGGTGCTGCGCGAGCGCGAGCTCGGCATCCGGCCCCAGGCGGGCGACGCCGAGAACACCGCCGAGAACACCTCCGAGGAGGACGCCAAGTGACCGAGCAGATCAACAACGGGGCCGAGCAGGCCGCCGAGCGCGGTGACCGCAAGAGCCGTCGTGGCTACGTGGTCTCCGACAAGATGGACAAGACCGTCGTGGTCCAGCTGCAGGACAACGTCAAGCACTCGCTGTACGGCAAGGTCATGCGGCGCTCCTCGAAGGTCAAGGCCCACGACGAGCTGAACACCGCCGGCGTCGGCGACCTCGTCCTGATCTCCGAGACCCGCCCGCTGTCCGCCACCAAGCGGTGGCGGATCGTGGAGATCCTCGAGAAGGCCAAGTGAGCCTGGCTCGCTAGAGCCGGCCACGGCCGTGACGGCCCGTCCCTCCGCGCGAGGGGCGGGCCGTCCTCCGTTCACCGCCCCGCACGGAGGGCCTCTCCGCTGTGCTAGGCTGGTGAGCTTGTATGGGCCGATTTGTCCGCCCGTACGACCCACAGCTCTTCGTGCCAGCGCATAATGACCGCGTGCAGGGCGCCCCCGTGCCACCTGGTGGCGGGTTCAGATGCTCCTGGCATGGAGGGCTGGCCCGGTCCGGCGTGCGACGCCGGGGGAGGGCACATCATCCGACAAGCTGTTCCGCAAGGCCCGCACCGTGCTCTCGATCGGTGTTGGAACCGGCGTGACGACAGGAGTAATCAGTGATTCAGCAGGAGTCGCGACTGAAGGTCGCCGACAACACGGGTGCGAAGGAAATCCTCACCATCCGTGTTCTCGGTGGATCCGGACGTCGCTACGCAGGCATCGGCGACATCATCGTCGCCACCGTCAAGGACGCGATCCCGGGCGGCAACGTGAAGAAGGGCGACGTGGTCAAGGCCGTCATCGTCCGCACCAAGAAGGAGCGCCGTCGTCCGGACGGCTCCTACATCAAGTTCGACGAGAACGCCGCAGTGATCCTGAAGAACGACGGTGACCCCCGTGGTACCCGCATCTTCGGCCCCGTGGGCCGCGAGCTGCGCGACAAGAAGTTCATGAAGATCATCTCGCTGGCCCCGGAGGTGCTCTGACCATGGCGAAGTTCAAGATCAAGACCGGCGACCTGGTGCAGGTCATCTCCGGCAGCAAGGACAACAAGGGCAAGCAGGGCAAGGTCCTGCGCGTGATCCCCGAGACCTCCCGCGTGGTCGTGGAGGGCATCAACGTGATCACCCGCCACCGCAAGGCCTCCATGCAGGGCGAGGCCGGCGGCATCGACAAGGTCGAGGCCCCGATCCACGTGTCCAACGTGGCGCTCGTGGACCCGGAGACCAACAAGCCGACCCGCGTCGGCTACCGCACCGAGACCGTGGAGCGCGACGGACGCCAGAAGACCGTCCGCGTCCGCGTCTCCAAGAGCACCGGCAAGGACCTGTGATGACCGAAACCACCGAGATCAGCGTGTCCCCGCGCTTCAAGGACAAGTACCAGGAGACCGTCGTCCCCGCGCTGCAGGAGCAGTTCGGCTACGGCAACGTCATGGAGATCCCGCGCGTCGTCAAGGTCGTCGTGAACATGGGCGTCGGCGACGCCGCGAAGGACTCGAAGCTCATCGACGGCGCCGTCCGCGACCTCACCGCCATCACGGGCCAGAAGCCGCTCGTGACCCGTGCGAAGAAGTCCATCGCGCAGTTCAAGCTCCGCGAGGGCATGCCGATCGGTGCGCACACCACGCTGCGCGGCGACCGCATGTGGGAGTTCCTCGACCGCCTGGTGACCCTGGCCCTGCCGCGCATCCGCGACTTCCGCGGTCTGTCCGACCGCCAGTTCGACGGCAACGGCAACTACACCTTCGGCCTCACCGAGCAGTCCATGTTCCACGAGATCGACCAGGACCGCATCGACCGGGTCCGTGGCATGGACATCACGGTGGTCACCACCGCGAAGACCGACGACGAGGGCCGCGCGCTGCTGAAGGCGCTCGGTTTCCCCTTCAAGACCAACTAATCTCGCTACGTTCCAGGTCCGGCCGGGCGCCCACGGGCGCCGCCAGGTGCGGAAACCGGGACGAGGAAGGGCACGTGCCCCCAAAATGACAATGACAGATCCTGTCGCGGACATGCTGACGCGTCTGCGCAACGCCAACTCCGCCTACCACGACTCCGTGAGCATGCCGTACTCGAAGCTCAAGGCCCGCGTGGCGGACATCCTCAAGGCCGAGGGCTACATCGCGGACTACAAGGAGGAGGCGGCCGAGGTCGGCAAGACCCTGACGCTCTCCCTGAAGTTCGGCCCCAACCGCGAGCGCTCCATCGCGGGCGTCCGGCGCATCTCCAAGCCGGGCCTGCGCGTGTACGCCAAGTCCACCAACCTCCCGAAGGTCCTGGGCGGCCTGGGCATCGCCATCCTGTCCACCTCTTCCGGGCTGCTGACCGACAAGCAGGCCGCGAAGAAGGGCGTGGGCGGCGAAGTCCTCGCGTACGTCTGGTAACCCGGAACAGAAAGGAAGAGAACATGTCACGTATCGGACGTCTCCCCATCTCTGTGCCGGCCGGTGTGGAGATCAAGGTCGACGGCAACGTCGTCTCCGTCAAGGGCGCCAAGGGCGAGCTGCAGCACACCGTTGCCAGCCCGATCACCGTCGCGCTCGAGGACAGCACCCTCACCGTCACCCGACCCGACGACGAGCGCGAGTCCCGCTCGCTGCACGGCCTCACCCGCACCCTGATCGCCAACATGATCCAGGGCGTCACCCAGGGCTACTCCAAGGGCATCGAGATCGTGGGCACCGGGTACCGCGTGCAGGCCAAGGGCCAGGACCTCGAGTTCGCCCTCGGCTACAGCCACCCGATCACCTTCAAGGCCCCGGAGGGCATCTCGTTCGCCGTCGAGGGCGTCAACAAGCTCTCGGTCAACGGCATCGACAAGCAGCAGGTCGGCGAGGTCGCCGCGAAGATCCGCAAGCTCCGCGCCCCCGAGCCCTACAAGGGCAAGGGCGTGCGGTACGCCGGCGAGCAGATCCGCCGCAAGGCCGGAAAGGCTGGTAAGTAATCATGGCTCTGAAGATCAAGGGCAAGTCCAAGGCCGCCGCCCGCAGCCGCCGCCACGCCCGGGTGCGCAAGCACCTGGCCGGCACGGCCGCGCGCCCGCGCCTGGTCGTCAACCGCTCGGCCCGCCACGTGTTCGTCCAGGTCGTCGACGACACCCAGGGTGTCACCGTCGCCTCGGCCTCGACCATGGAGGCCGACCTGCGCGGTGCCGACGCGGACAAGACCGCGAAGGCCAAGCGCGTGGGTGAGCTCGTGGCCGAGCGCGCCAAGGCCGCCGGTGTCGAGGCCGTCGTGTTCGACCGCGGCGGCAACAAGTACCACGGTCGCGTGGCGGCTGTCGCCGACGGCGCCCGCGAAGGAGGTCTGGCACTGTGAGTGAGCAGAACAACGAGAAGGAAACCCAGGTGACCGAAGCGAGCACCGCCTCCACGGAGGCGACCGGGGCCCAGCAGACTACCGAGACCACCCGTTCCCAGGACTCCCGCGGCGACCGCGGGGGCCGTGGTGAGCGCGGCGGCCGCGGTGAGCGCGGGGGCCGTGGTGAGCGCGGCGGCCGCGGCGGCCGCGGCGGCCGCGACGAGGAGAAGGACAAGTTCCTCGAGCGCGTCGTGACCATCAACCGCGTCTCCAAGGTCGTCAAGGGCGGTCGTCGCTTCAGCTTCACCGCCCTCGTCGTCGTCGGCGACGGCAACGGCATGGTCGGGGTCGGCTACGGCAAGGCCAAGGAGGTGCCGGCCGCGATCTCGAAGGGCGTCGAGGAGGCGAAGAAGAACTTCTTCCGCGTCCCGCGCATCGAGGACCGCACCATCCCGCACCGCGTGCAGGGCGAGGCCGCCGCCGGTGTCGTCATGCTGCGCCCGGCGACCCCGGGTACCGGTGTGATCGCCGGTGGTCCGGTCCGCGCCGTGCTCGAGTGCGCCGGCATCCACGACGTGCTGTCGAAGTCCCTCGGCTCGTCGAACCAGATCAACATCGTGCACGCAACCATCGAGGCGCTCCGCCAGCTCGAGGAGCCGGCGGCCGTCGCGGCCCGTCGTGGGCTGCCGATGGACGAGGTCGTCCCCGGTCCGTTGCTGCGCTCGATCCAGAAGGCAGGTGCCTGATGTCCGGCAAGCGTATCCAGCCCGACGGCACGGAGCTGCGCATCACGCAGGTCCGGTCGGTGGTCGGCCAGAAGCAGAACATGCGGAACACCCTGCGGTCCCTCGGCCTCAAGCGGCCGGGCAACGTCGTGGTCCGCAAGGCCGACGGCGTGACCGCGGGCATGGTCAACACCGTCGCCCACCTGGTCAAGGTCGAGGAGGCCAAGTAACCATGGCAGAGAACACTGCTGAGAACACCGCCCCGAGCACCGCTCAGGGCAACGAGAAGGTGCACGCGCTCAAGGTGCACCACCTGCGTCCGGCCCCGGGCGCGAAGACCGCCAAGACCCGCGTGGGTCGCGGTGAGGGCTCCAAGGGCAAGACCGCCGGCCGCGGCACCAAGGGCACCAGTGCCCGCTACCAGGTCAAGGCGGGCTTCGCGGGCGGGCAGCTGCCGCTGCACATGCGCCTGCCCAAGCTGCGCGGGTTCAAGAACCCGTTCCGCGTGGAGTACCAGGTCGTCAACCTGGACAAGCTCACCGAGCTCTTCCCGGAGGGCGGCGAGGTGACCGTGGACACGCTCGTGGCCCGCGGCGCCGTCCGCAAGAACCAGCCCGTCAAGGTGCTGGGCTCCGGCGAGATCGCGGTCGCGGTCGACGTCAAGGCGCACGCCTTTTCGGGCTCCGCCGCGGAGAAGATCGCCGCCGCCGGCGGCAGCACCACCGCGCTGTGAGCGCGGGCCGCGGGGGGCCCGGGGCCCCCCCCCCCCCCCCCCCCCCCCCCCCCCCCCCCCCCCCCCCCCCCCCCCGCGGCCCCCCCCCCCCCCCCCCCCCCCCCCCCCCCCCGCCGGGCCCCCCCCCCCCCCCCGCGTCCGGGTGCGGGGTGAC